>CAMDXD010000054.1 GCA_945877995.1 Bordetella parapertussis | reverse complement strand
CGCGGTGACCTCCGGTCCCGCGCGCGAGGCGGCCGAGCCGGCGCGGGTATTCCAGGTGAACGTGCTGGGTACCATCGGCCTGCTGGAGGCTGCCCGGCGGGCTTCCGTGCGGCGCGTCGTGATCACCAGTTCGGGCGCCGCCTACGGCGAGTCGCTCTACCGGCCGGGCCTGATGGACGAAGACGCCACGCCGGTGCTGCCGACGACGCTCTATGCCACCACCAAGTACGCGGCCGAACGTGCCGCGCGTCGGCTGGCCGAGCTGTGGCAGATGGAGGTCGCCTGCACGCGGCTCGGTACGCTGATCGGGCCCTGGGAGCGCGACGGCTCTGCTCATGCGCAGGGCGTGCGCGACAACTTCGGCCCGCATTCACAGCTCGCGCGCATCGCGGTGGCCGGCGGCGAGGCCCTGCTCCCGTCGGACGAATGCACGCGCGACTGGGTCTACAGCCCGGATGTCGGCCGAGCGCTGGTGATGCTCGCCGATGCCCCGTCGCTCCCGCACTTCGTCTACAACCTGAGCGCAGGCATCGACTGGAGCGGGGACATCGCCGAATGGTGCGAGGTGCTCGCCGCTCGCTTCCCGGCGTTCTGCCACCGCATCGCGCGGCCGGGCGAGGCGCCGAACGTGCACTACACCGATCGTGCGCGCAGCCTGATGGCGGTGGAGCGGTTCGAAGCGGACCATGGCTTCGCCGCTACCCGCGATCGTACGGTGATCCACTGCGCATTCGCCGACTGGGTCGGGCGCATGGGCCGCGGCTGGTACGAGGGCTGAGCGCGCCTGCCGGTCCCTTCTGCTTTCGCGCCGGTGCTGCTGTCTTCGCAGGCTGATGATCCGGCCGCTCTAGCTGGCGCAATCGGCGGTGACGCCTTAGATCAGTCCGGAACGGCCCCCGAAGCCTTGATCACCTCCGCCCATTTGCGGTTCTCCCTGCGGATGAAATCGACATATGCGGCGGGGCCGAGGAACGTCGCGGTCCCGCCCACGCCCGCGAAGCGCTCCTGGACGTCGGGCATGGCGACCAGCCGCGCGCTGTCCTTCGCCAGCCGGTCGACGACGGCCGCCGGCAGGCCCGCCGGTCCCGAGAGGCCGGTCCAGATGCTGCCTTCGACGCTCGGGTAGCCAGCCTCGGTCATGGTCTGCACGTCGGGGAACAGCGCGGCGCGCTTGTCCGAGAGCGCCGCGATCACGCGCAGCCGACCGGCCTTCACCTGGCTGATCAGCGAAGGCAGGCTGTCGAACATCACATGCACCTGGCCGCTGGCGATGTCGGTGACTGCAGCGGCTGCGCCCTTGTACGGGACATGCGTCATCGGTATGCCGGTGGCCAGCTTGAACTGCTCGCCCATCAGTTGCGGGCCGCTGCCGTTGCCGGCCGAGGCGAACAGGAAGCCGCCCGGCCGGGCCCTGGCGAGCGTGATGAATTCCCTCACTGTCTTCACGGGCAGGTCTGCGTTGATCGCCATCAGCGCCGGCAGCACCGCGACCAGCGCGACGTGGGTGAAGTCACGGAAGGCGTCGTACGGCAGCTTGCGGTAGAGCACCGGTGCGACGCCATGCGACGTGCTCGAAGACAGCAGCAGGGTGTGGCCGTCGGGCGTTGCCTTGGAGACCAGTTCGGACGCGGCGATGCCGCCGGCGCCGGGGCGGTTCTCGACCAGTACCTGCTGCCCGAGCGATTCGGTCAGCTTCGAGCCGACCACGCGTGCCGTGAAGTCGAGTGCCCCGCCCGGAGGCACGTGGACGATCAGGCGCAGCGGCCGGTCGGGGAAGGCCGACTGTGCGGCGGCGGTCGGCGGCAGTGCCGCAGCCAGCAGTGCCGTCCCGCCGGCCAGGGCTGCGGCGGTAATCGTGCGCACGGCGCACGCCTGCGGGCTGCGCTGCAGCCGTGATGAATCGATTCGCTCCATGGCGGTTCCTCCTGCTGGCGTGCGTGGCTTCAAGGTTGGTCTCTCCCGCGTCAAGGTTGCATTCAGGCCGCGGTAGTCCGCTTGCCGAATCTGCGCAGCAGCGGTGCGACGAACGGTATCGAAAGTGCAATCACGCTCGCGGCAAGCAGTGCGATGCAGATCGGGCTGCGCACGAACACGCCCGGATCCGCCCCGGAGATGGTCATCGCCTGCCTGAACGACTGCTCCATCATGCCACCGAGTACGAGCGACAGCACGAGCGGCGCGACCGGGATCGCCATCTTGCGGAACACGTAGCCGATCACGCCGAAACCCAGCGCCAGGTAGAGTTCGAAGATGTTGCCATTGACCGCGAAGATGCCGATCGCCGAGATGGACACCACCATCGGCAGCAGCAGGCCGATCGGGATGTAGAGCAGGCGCACGAACACCCCGACCAGCGGCAGGTTCAGTATCAGAAGCACGAGGTTGCCGATGTACATGCTGGCGATCAGCCCCCAGACCAGGTCCGGGCGCTTCTCGAACAGCAGCGGGCCGGGCTGCAGCCCGTACATGATGAATGCTGCCAGAAGCACCGCGGTCGAGCCCGAGCCTGGCACGCCCAGCGTGAGCAGCGGCACCATCGCGCCGCCAGTCGATGCGTTGTTGGCGGCCTCGGGTCCGGCGACGCCTTCGATCATGCCGGTGCCGAACTTCGCCTTGTCGCGCGAGAGCATGCGCTCGACGCTGTACGACAGGATGGTGGCGATCGTCGCCCCGGCGCCAGGCAGCACGCCCTTGAAGAAGCCGATGCCGGTGCCGCGCAGGATGGGCATCACCGAACGCCGCCATTCTTCGCGGGTGAGCCACAGTCGTCCCGACATACGGATGATCTCGGAGCGTCCCCTCAGCAGGTCCTCGAGGCCGGAGAATACCTCCGCGATCGCGAACAGGCCGACCACCACCACGATGAAGCCGATGCCGTCCTGAAGTTCCGGCAGGTCGAAGGTGAAGCGCTGCTGGCCGCTCTGCAGGTCGATGCCGATGGTGGCGAACATCAGCCCGAGGAACATCGACAGCAGCCCTTTCGCCAGCGAGGGGCCGGTCAGCGCGGCAACCGACGTCATCGCGAACAGCATCAGCGTGAAGTACTCGGCCGGCCCGAACCTGAGCGCGAAGCCGGCGAGCGGTACCGCCAGCAGCGACAGCAGCACCACCGAGATCGTGCCCGCGATGAACGAGGCGATGGCCGATATCGCAAGCGCCGCGCCGGCGCGTCCGTTGCGCGCCATCGCGTAGCCGTCCAGCGCGGTCATCACCGATGACGATTCACCCGGCGTGTTGATCAGGATCGAGGTGGTGGAGCCACCGTACATCGCGCCGTAATAGATGCCGCACAGCATGATCAGTGAAGAGGTCGGTTCGATGCCGTAGGTGATCGGCAGCAGCAGCGCAATGGCGGCAGCCGGGCCGATGCCGGGCAGCACGCCGACGACCGTGCCCAGCAGGCAGCCCAGGAACACATAGGCGAGGTTGATCGGCTGGGTGGCGACCGAGAAGCCGTTGAGCAGGTGATCGAATGCGTCCAAGGGTGGCGTCTTTTCCGCGTCAGAAGGGCAGGATGCCCTGTGGCAACCGCACCGACAGCACGCGGGTGAACAGAAGCCAGGCGCCGATGGTGAAGCCGGCTGCCGTGCAGAGGTTGGTGACTCTGTGTCCGGCGTTGAACACCGACATCAGCCCGAGCAGGAAGACCGCCGTGGACAGCAGGAAGCCGACGCGTTCGAACACGAAGAAGTAGACCCCTGTCCAGGCGGTGATGCCGGCGACCATCAGCGTCGAGTGCAGGTCGAAGGGCAGGCTGCCCTCGAGCAGCACGGGTATCCGGCCATCGCCCGTGCGCAAGAGGTCCACCACCATCAGCAGTGCGCACAGGAGCAGCCCGCCGCTGACCAGGATCGGGAAGATCTGCGGGCCGAGCGGATCGGCGAGCTCCGGGTGGGGCAGAGCCAGCGTCGCACGCAGGTAGGCTGCCGCAGTCGCCAGCGTGGCAAGCAGCATCAGGATCGCCGGCAGCCGGCGTGGAGCCGGTGCGGAGGGCACGTTCATCGGAAAACCGGCGCCCGCACGGGTGTCGGGCAGTGCCGCCACCCGCCACGGGCGCCATGCATCACTGGCCGGCCTTCAGTGCGCCGAGGTCGGACATGATGCTGCGTGCTTCTTCATGTTCTTTCTTCAGGAAGGCTGTCGTTTCGCGTGACGGCATGAAGCCGTAGTCCCAGCCGTTGTCCGCGACGAACTTCTTCCACTCAGGTGTCTTCATCGTGCGCGCGAACACGTCGTCCCAGAAATCGATCTGCGGCTGGGTCATGGCGCGCGGCCCGAGGAAGACATACCAGCTGTCCTGGATCACGTCGAAGCCCATCTCGCGGAACGTAGGCACGTCTGGCATGCTCGCGGTACGTTTCGGCGACGAAATGCCGAGGATGCGCATCTTGCCCGACTGCATGTGCGGCACGGCGTTGTTCGACGCGTTGACCATTGCGTCGATATGCCCTCCGAGTACGTTGGTGGCGGCTTCGGCGCCCCCGCCGAAGGTGACCATGCGCAGCCTGCGCGGGTCTGCGCCGACTGCGCGGGCGAGCAGGGCGACCACGAAATGGTTCGTGCTGGCCAGCGTACTGCCGGGCGAGATGGTCAGCGATGCCGGATCCTTGCGCAGGCGATCGGCGAAATCCTTCAGCGTCTTGATCGGAGATTCCGTGCGTACCGCCAGCGACACCGGCTCGGTGCCGATGTAGGGCAGGACGGTCAGGTCGTTGTAGGTCAGGTTGGTACGGCCGGCGAGCTGGTTGGTCAGGATGCCAGCCTGCGCGATGGCGATGTAATGGGCGTCGCCTGTTTTCTGGCTTACGTAGGTATACGCCAGCGTCCCGCCACCGCCGACCCGGTTGGTGACCACCGCATCGACGATCTTGTTGTCCGCCCAGATCTTCTGCAGCGCGCGCGCGGCCTTGTCGTTGCCGCCCCCCGGGGATGCCAGCACCACCAGTTCGACCGTCCGGCTGGGCTTCCAGGGCTGCGCCTGTACCGGGCCCGCAGCCAGCGCGAAACCGAGCAGCGTGCCGGCCGCCAGCGCGGCCAGGCGGTTGATCGAGCGGGGTACCTGGCGCAGCACCTCGGGTACCGCCCGCATCGGGTGTCGTGACATGCAGGAATCAGGTTGCATCAAGCAGCTCCGTTGTTCGGGGGGAAAGGTGGCTGAAATCGCCGGACCGCGAATTCTGCAAGCAATCGGCATACCACTGCAATCCCGGATGCTGGCAATTCGACCGGGACGGTCATCAGGTCGCGTCGATTGCAACTGTGGTGTGCGTGACCGCTCCGTCGCGCTCGATCATGCCGTCGCGCAGCTCGATCACCCGGTCGCAGCGAGCCGCCAGTCGCGGATCATGGGTGACGATGATGAATGCGCATCCCTGTTCGCGGTTGAAGCGGCGCAGCAGTGCAAACGCCTCGTCGGCGCTGTGGGTGTCCAGGTTGCCGGTCGGTTCGTCGGCGAGGACGAGGTCGGGTGCGAGGGCCAGCGCGCGGGCGATCGCGACCCTCTGTTGCATTCCGCCAGACAATTCTCCCGGCCGTTTGTCGATGGCGTCGGCCAGCCCGACCGCCGCCAGCAACTCGCGTGCGCCGGCGCGGATGGCTGGCGTGAACGCGCCGTCGCGCATCAGGCCGGGCAGCATCACGTTCTCGAGCGCACTGAACTCGGGCAGCAGGTGGTGGAACTGGAACACGAAGCCGAGGGTGTCGAGCCGCGCGCGCGTGCGCTCGTCGTCGCTGGCGTCGCCGATCGATGAGCCCTTGAGCAGGTATTCGCCCGTGCTCGGGCGATCGAGCAGGCCGATCAGGTTGAGCAGCGTGCTCTTGCCGGATCCGGACGGGCCGATCAGGGAAGCGAATTCGCCGGGTGCGACCGTGAGGTCGATGCCGTGCAGCACCGCGGCCTCGTTCGGCAATCCCTCGTTGAAGCGCTTGTGCACGCCCGACATCGAAACGACGGGCGGCAGAGGAGACGCTGGCGGCCGCGGCTTCACATCCGTATCGCCTGTGCCGGGTCCAGCCGGGCAGCACGGCGCGCGGGCAGCATCGCCGCGACCACGCCCAGCACGATGGCGCCCACTGTCGTGTACAGATACAGCGGCAGGTCGACATGGGCATTGAACAGCCGCGTGCCGTCAGCCGAGGTCAGGATGCCGCTCATGAACCAGGCCAGCCCGTAGCCGAGCGCGCAACCGAGCACCGACCCGATCAGGCCGATGATCGCGCCCTGCAGCAGGAACACCCGCAGCACGCGCCTGCGCGAGGCGCCCATCGCACGCAGGATGCCGATCTCGCGCGTCTTCTGTACCACGGCGACCATCAGCACGCTGGCCACGCCGATCGCCACCACCAGGCCGAAGGTCATGCGGATCATCCGTGTCATCAGCGTCTGGTTCGCCAGCGCGACCATCAGTTGCCGGTTCGTGCGGATCCAGCTCTCGACCAGGTGCGGGATGGCGCGCGACAGGTCGGCGGCGACGCGTTCCGCATCCCACAGGTCGCCCACCGTGACCTCGATGCTGGTCACGCCGCCGGGCAGCGCATGCAGTGCCTGCGCCGTTGCCAGCCCGACGTATGCGTAGAGCTGGTTGAGGTTCTTCGCGCCAAGGTCGAAGATGCCGCGCACGCGGTAGGTGTCGCCGGTGGAACCCGGCGTCGACAGCCGTACCGTGTCGCCGATGCCGACGCCGAGGTCTTCGGCCAGGTCTCGGCCGAGCAGCACGTCGCCGGGGTCTACCCTGAGCGTGCCCGCGACCAGCTTCTGGTCGAGCCGTGTGACGGCTGCATAGGGTTCGGCCACGATCCCGACGATGGTCAGCGACTTGTTCGAATCGCCGCGCGTGACCAGGCCAGGGCCGGCTGCCAGCGGCGAGATCGCGCGCACGTCGCCATTGTCGCGAAGGCGTGCGACCGTGGCTTGCCACTGGTCGATCGAGCGCAGCCGCTGGCCGCGCGGCTGGATATCGGACAGCACGACCGGCGAGCCACCCTGCGAACGTTGCGGCCGCAGGGGCTGTGCCACCTCCTCGAGCGGCTTGACAGTCACATGCGGCTGGACGCCCAGCGTGCGCTGCACGATGTCGCGCTGCAGTTCGCCGAGGAAGCCGGTGATGAACACGATGAAAGAGATGCCCAGCGCGGCACCGACCATGATCAGCCCGGTCTGCAATCCGCCTTCGCGCAGGAAGCGCCAGGCGACGATCCATTCGAAGCGCATCACCGGCGGCACTTCCGGGCGGTCACCGGGCGCGTGCCCGCGAGCCGTCTGCCAGGCCGCGGGTCAGCACCACCGTGTCGCTGGCCTCCAGCCCGGACAGCACTTCGATCTTCGCGCCGCCGCGGATGCCCAGGGTCACCGGCACCGCGACCAGCCGGCCGTTGTCCAGCCGCTGGACCGTCGCGCGGCCTTCAGCCTCGCGCACCGCTGCCGCCGGGATCAGGCGCGCCTTGTCCTTGCGCGCGACCTCTATGTCGATCGACACCGTCATGTCGGCACGCAGGTAGGGCGGTGGCGAGGCGACGCGGAAGCGCGCCTCGACCGAGCCTCGGGAGGTGTCCACGCCCGGGCTCACGTAGTACAGCACGGCTTCGAACCGCTCGCCGGGGAATGCGTCGCTGGAGGCGATCGCACGGCTGCCTTCGCGCAGGTAGGGCAGGTTCTTCTCGTCTATCTGCGCGGTGAGCCGGGTCTCGCCGTGCGAGGCGACCACCAGCAGCCGTCTGGCTGAGGTGACGATGTCGCCCGGCTCCACGCTGCGCACCAGCACCGTGCCCGGGATCGAAGCCCTGATCACGGTCTGCGCCAGCTTCGCCTCCGCCAGTTCGCGTGAGGCCACCGCTTCGCGCAACCGGACCGCCGCTTCGCGTGCCGCAACGCCGTCCGCGCCCTGGGCGCGCCGCTGGGTGCGCGCAGATTCCAGCTGGCTGCGCGCGACGGCAACCTGCCGGTCGACGTCGTCCAGACGGGCATCGCTGATGAAACCCTTGTCGCGCAGCGCGCGCTGGCGCTGGAAGTCGGCTTCGGCGAAGCGCAGCTGCGCCTCGGCCTGGGCCAGTGCATCAGCCGACTGCGGCAGGGCCAGTTCACCCACGCTGGCGATGCGGGTGCGCGCGATCGACTCCGCCGCCTGCGCCTGCGCGAGGCCGGCCCGCAGTTCCTGTGGGTCGAGCTCTATCAGCGGCTGGCCTGCCGCGACCGTGTCGCCTTCGACGACGCGCACGTTCACCACGCGGCCGATGATCACCGAGCCGATCTCGATCCGGTTCGGGGCCTGGACGCGGCCGCTGACCACGATTGCGTGGACGATCGGTGCATCCTCCGCCACTGCCAGCCGGACCGCCGGGCCGCGCCACTGCATCCAGCCGACCCCGGCGCCGGCCGCGACCAGCAGCAAGGCCGCTGCGCCGAGCCGGCGGGTCGCGTGCCTTTCAACGCTCATCGCCGCGCTGCCCTCACAACAGCCGGGACAGGTCGCGTGCACCGAGCCCGGGCAGCGCGAGGTCGCATCCGCGTGCGATCGTCATCACCTTGAACAGCTCGCCCATCTCGGCCGGCGAAAGCAGTCGCTGCGCAGCGGCCGCCTGAGGCAGGTAACGGCCCGGCTGGTCGGCCGGTGTGCGGCCAAGAAGCCCGGCGATGCCCGCATCCAGAAGGAAATGGGCCTGGGTGGTGTAGCCGGCAAGGCGGCCGCCAGCGCCGACGGCAGCTTCGGCGATTGCGGTGAAATCCACGTGGGCGGTGATGTCCTGCAACCCGGGCAGGAAGAACGGATCAGTGTGGGCATGTTGCCGATAGTGGCACATCAGCGTGCCCTGACGGCGCTGCGGGTGGTAGAACTCGGCACGGCCGAAACCGTAGTCGATGAACAGTGCTATGCCGCGCTGCAGGCGCTCGACCAGCGAGGCCGCCAGTGCGGCCGCCGCCGGTGCCACTTCCGACAGGTAACCGTCGGTGCTGGTGGGTATCGGCAGTCGTTCGATCGCCGCCGGCAGGCCACGCTCGGTGATCGGCCTGTCAACCCAGGCAAAGGACGGGCCGCACCCGGCGGCGGCCGGCCCGTCGATGGCCTTCCCGGACAGCGCGACGCAGCGCTCCAGGGGGCCGTCCGCCGTCCAGTGCACGAGGTGCACCGGCACCACGTCGAGCACTTCGTTGGCCACGATCGCACCATGCACCGACGGTGGCAGCGCGTCCAGCCAGCGCACGCGGGGCAGCAGCGCCGGATGCCGCGTCTCGAGGGCTTCGCGCTGCCGGGCACGCAGTTCGCCGCTCAGTTCGAGGATCGAGTAGTGCGCGGGCAGGGCGTCCAGTTCGCGCAGCGCATCGAGCAGGTCGCAGGCCAGGCGGCCGGTGCCGGCGCCGAGTTCGACCAGTTCGCTGCCGGGGCTTCGCAGCACCGGTGCCAGGGTGCGCGCGAGCGTGTGGCCGAACAGGGGGGTCAGCTCCGGCGCGGTAGTGAAGTCGCCGTCCGCGCCGAACTTGCGGGCGCCGCCGGTGTAGTAGCCGAGGTCCGGCTCGTACAGGGCCAGCTCCATGTAGCGCGAAAAATCGATCGCGCCGCCGGCGGCGGCGATCGCGTCGGCGATCCGTCGGGCGAGCGCACGGCTGGCGGCGAGAGCTTCGGGCGCCGGTTCGGGAAGGGCTGCGAGCGGGCGCAGGGTGGATTGCATGGACGCGAGGTAAGATGTGGAACGAACTACGGGAGCGCGCAGCGGTGCAGGGACAGGTCGTGCTGATCACAGGTGGAGCCAAACGGGTGGGAGCCGCCATCTGCCGTTCGCTGCATGCCGCGGGTGCAGACCTGATGGTGCACTATCGCAGTTCCTCGAAGGAAGCGCACGCGCTGCAGGACGAGTTGAACGCGATCCGCACCGATTCGGTCGCGCTCGCGCGCGCCGATATTCTGAAGCTGTCGAGCCTGCCTTCGCTGGTGAACGATACCGTTGAACGATTCGGCCGGCTCGACGTGCTGATCAACAACGCGTCCAGCTTCTATGCGACGCCGGTCGGCGAGGTCACCGAGCAGGCGTGGGACGACCTGATGGGCACGAACCTGAAGGCGCCGCTGTTCCTGTCGCAGGCCGCGGCGCCGCACCTGCGCCGCTCGCATGGTGTGATCGTCAACATCGTCGACATCCATGCCGAACGGCCGCTGAAGAACTATCCGGTCTACAACGCGGCGAAGGGCGGGCTGGTCACGCTGACCCGGTCGCTGGCACGCGAACTCGGCCCGGAAGTGCGGGTCAACGCCGTCGCGCCGGGCGCGATCATGTGGCCCGAAGACGGCGAATGGCAGGACGAGGTGGCGCGCCAGCGCATCATCAGTTCCAGCCTGCTCAAGCGCGTCGGCGAGCCGGAAGACATCGCGCGCGCGGTGAACTTCCTGGTCAACGATGCGCCGTACGTCACCGGCCAGATCCTCGCCGTCGATGGCGGCCGGAACGTGCACATCTGAGCCTGTGAAGCTGTCCGGCATCCCGCCCGGCATCGCCGGCCTGGTGGCAGGCGGCGCGGCGATGGCTATCATCGGGCGGCCATGAACGCGCCCGACCCGAGGCCGCTGGAGCGCCAGCGGCGAGAAGCCATCAAGCTCGAGAAGCGCCTGTGCCGGCTCGCCGGGCAGGCGATCGGCGACTTCGCCATGATCGAGGCCGGTGACCGCGTGATGGTCTGCCTGTCCGGCGGCAAGGACAGCTACGGCCTGCTCGACATCCTGATGAAGCTGCGCGAGCGTGCGCCGATCGATTTCGAGATCGTCGCGGTCAACCTCGACCAGCGGCATCCGGGCTTCCCGGAGCACATCCTGCCCGACTACCTGACCGCGCTCGGCGTGCCGTTCCGCATCGAGGTTCAGGATACCTACTCGATCGTCAAGCGCGTGATCCCCGAGGGCAAGACGATGTGCTCGCTCTGCTCGCGGCTGCGTCGTGGCGTGCTGTACCGCGTGGCATCGGAAATCGGTGCGACGAAGATCGCGCTCGGCCACCATCGCGACGACATCCTCGAGACGTTCTTCCTGAACCTGTTCTTCGGCGGCAAGCTGAAGTCGATGCCGCCCAAGCTGGCGTCCGACGACGGGAAGCATGTGGTGATCCGGCCGCTGGCCTACGCGGCCGAAGACGATCTGGAAGCGTACGCCCGGCTGCGCGAGTTCCCGATCATCCCGTGCGACCTGTGCGGGTCGCAGGAGACCCTGCAGCGCAAGCAGGTGAAGGCGATGCTGCGCGAATGGGACAAGCGCAACCCGGGGCGGGTCGAGACCATCTTCCGCAGCCTGATGAACGTGGTGCCATCGCACCTGCTCGACCGGGGTTTGTTCGACTTCGCGGCGGTGGCGGCCGGAGTGGTGCCAGAGGATGCGGCCGCAGTGGACATCGGCTTCGACGTGGACCCTGCCCTGGAGCAGGCGATCGAGGCAGGGACGGGGCAGCGCCCGGCGATGATCGCGTTACAGCCGATGCGAGCCATGGCGCGCAATGACGCTTTGTCCGGTGCGGATTTCGGGCGGGGACGAGACGAAACGCCATTGATTCGAAAGGACTGACGCAGCAGCTTCGAATCGCCGGTTGTACTGCTCGGCCTCGTCGGCCCCGCCGCCGCCGCACCCGGGGCATCATGCCGCGCGGCTGCTATGCGGCGACCGGTGCTGACCGTCGTTGCGCGGCAAAGATGAAGTAGTGCAGCGGCACGCCGAAGCCATCCCAGTGGAGTTCCGATACCTGGACCGGATCGAACATCGGCGCCAGCGCACGCTCGACCTCGCCCTGGTCCTGGAACAGGTGATAGAGCGTGTCTTTCTGGAGTCCGCCGCCCCAGCCTGCGTTTGCTACCGGATCGAGCCGTACCCGCGACCTGCCGAGCGGGTGCGCGCCAAGCACGGAGTAGCAGCGGGGGCCTGGCACGCTGCAGATGAACCAGCCGCCCGGCGCCATGACCCGCGCCACCTCGGCGAGCGCCTGGTCGATGGTGTCTTCCTCGTGGTCCAGGTAGTAGATCGTATTCCAGCACACGACGAAGTCGAAGCTCGCGGGGTCGAACGGCACCGCTGCATTGGATCCGGTGCGCAGCCGGTCGCGTGGCAGTTCGATGCCCGCGTTCGCAAGGTTGCGGTGAACGCGGTCGCAGATCTCGGCTGAAATCTCGGTGGCCGAGATGTCGAAACCGAGCTTGTGCAGCAGGACGGCGTTGCGGCCGTCGCCGCAGGACATGTCGAGCACTCGGCGGCCCTGGAAGGCGGTGCGCCAGGATGCGGAGCCGAGCAGGTCGACTTTTCCCGCGTAGCGGCCGAGCAGCATCTTGAGGAGGTATTCGTTCGGCGCCATCAACGGATCCAGGCGGGCGTAGTAGTCGGTCCACTTCGCGGCTTCTGTCATCGACGGCGCTCCCCTGCTTGCAATCCGGTGAAAACATCATAAGCGTTTTGGTCCCGCACAAGCAGCTTGTCAAAGTCAGTTTGACGAGCTATGCTTCCCGAATGACAACTGAACTGCGAGCGGAAAACTGCGCCTCCCGGCTGGTCGCCCTCTTCGGCAGCCAGGCAGAAGTGGCACGCCAGCTGCAGCTCGACCGCGCGGTTGTCAGCCATTGGATCAAGGTCTGTTATGTGCCTGCCCGCTGGGGTACCGAGATCGAACTGGCGACCGACGGTCGCATCACCGCCTCCGAGATTGTGGCTGAAGCGAGCAGCCGCAAGCCGATCAAGCTCAAATCTCGCCCCGACGGCGAAGGGCCGTTCGGGTCCACCCTCCAAGGGAGTGACACGATGAGTCTCCAGTACGCCCCGTCCAAGCGCATCACCTCCTTTCACCCGCCGCAGCGCACGCTGATGGGGCCGGGCCCGACCGAAATCCATCCGCGCGTGCTGACCACGATGAGCCAGCCGGCGATCGGCTACCTCGATCCGGTTTTCGTCGAGATGATGGAAGAGCTGAAGTCGATGCTCCGCTATGTCTACCAGACGAAGAACGCGTTGACCTTCCCGGTGTCCGGTCCTGGCTCGGTCGGCATGGAATACTGCTTCGTGAACATGGTCGCCCCCGGCGACAAGGTCATCGTCTGCCGCAACGGCGTGTTCGGCGGCCGCATGATCGAGAACGTCGAGCGCTGCGGCGGTATCCCGATCGTGGTCGAGGACGACTGGGGCTCGCCGGTCAGCCCCGAGAAGCTCGAAGATGCGCTGAAGGCGAACCGCGATGCACGCGTGGTCGCATTCGTCCATGCCGAGACCTCCACGGGTGCCCGCTCGGATGCGAAGACCCTTGTCGAGATCGCGCACAAGTACGATGCGCTGACCATCGTCGATGCGGTGACCTCGCTGGCCGGCGTGCCGGTGCTGGTCGACGAATGGGGCATCGACGCGATCTATTCAGCCAGCCAGAAGTGCCTGTCGTGCACGCCCGGCCTGTCGCCGGTGTCGTTCTCGGAACGCGTGGTCGAGCATGTGAAGGCGCGCAAGGACAAGATCCACAGCTGGTTCATGGACATGAACCTGCTGCTCAGCTACTGGAACGGTGGCGGCGGCGGCACGGCCGGCGCGCCGGTGCGCACCTACCACCATACCGCCCCCACCAACTCGCTGTTCGCCCTGCACGAGGCACTCGTGCTGATCCGCGAGGAAGGCCTGGAGAACTGCTGGGCGCGCGCGTATCGGCACCATGTGGCGTTGAAGGCTGGCCTCGAATCGATGGAACTCGAGTTCCTGGTCAAGCCGGAATACCAGCTGCCGCAGATGAACGCCGTCGTCTGTCCGACCGGCATCGACGAGGCGAAGGTTCGGCGCGACCTCCTGAACGAGTACAACATCGAGATCGGCGCCGGTCTCGGGCCGCTGGCCGGCAAGATCTGGCGTATCGGCCTGATGGGCTATTCCTGCCGCACCGAGAACGTGATGCTTTGCCTGTCCGCGCTGGATCAGGCCATGTCCGACCAGGGTTCGAAGATCCATGTCGGTGAAGCGCAGGGCTCGGCCCATGCGGCATACGCCACGCTGCACGCCAGCATCGCCCAACAGAAGAAAGACCGCGCGAAAGTCGTGCGCGCCGCCTGATCCTGGTCGGAGGCAACACTGTACGAAGGGCTCGCCGGTGGCGGGCCCTTCGTCTTTGCTGATCCCGGGTACGCTTTTTGTCAGTCCGAGGGGCTACCCGGCGGACGCGGTCGGCGCTACTCTCGGGGGGGAAGCGCTAGACCGCCCTTTCCGATCCGGCGATCCGGGCTTGCCGGGGCAGCCCACTGCCGGTCACCCCGCCTGAGGATGCGCGCAGCGACGTGAACGACGATTCCACCCTCACCCGAGACACTGGCCTCCTGCCCAGGCAGATGG
>CAMDXD010000053.1 GCA_945877995.1 Bordetella parapertussis | reverse complement strand
GGGCAGCGGTACCGCGTAGAACGGATGGCCTTCGCCATACTGCCCGTGCTCGCGCACGTCGAAGAAGGCGATTTCGGCGCCATCATGCAACCAGCTCTTCAGGGTCTTCGGATCGACGGTAAGGGTCGTGGTCATGGTCAGGGTCATGCGGCCGGAAAGGAGGGATCAAAAAAGAAACGGGCGGACGGGGCTGCGGCGGGCGGTGGCCACGACACGAAGCGCGGGCTAGTCTGCCCGAATCTTCGCGTCACGGATCACGCGCGCCCACTTGCGCGATTCGGCCTTCATGAACGCCCCGAACTGCTCTGGCGAATCGCCGATCGGCTCGGCGCCGAGCGCGAGCAGGCGGTCGCGTGCGTCGGGGGTACGCAGCACCTTCACCACGTCGGCGTTCAGCCGGCTGACCACCTCGCGCGGCACCGCGGCCTGGGTCACCAGGCCGAACCAGTTGGTCAGGTCGTAGCCGGGCAGGGTCTCGCCCACGGACGGCACTTCGGGGAGCACCGCACTGCGCTTCGCGCCGAGCGTGGCCAGCGCCCGCAGGCGCCCATCCTTCACGTACTGCAGGCCCTGCACCAGGCTGTCGAAGGTAACCGGCACGTGGCCGGCGAGAACGTCGGTGAAACTCTGCGCGCTGCCCTTGTAGGGCACGTGCACCAGGCGCACGCCGGCCAGCAGGTTGAACAGTTCCGCACCCAGGTGGGGCGCGCCGCCCGCCCCGCTCGATGCATAGTCGAGTTCACCGGGCCGCGACTTCGCCAGCGCGACCAGTTCCCTGACGCTGCGCACGGGTATCGACGGGTGCGCGTACAGCATGAAGGTGACTGCCACCACGTTGGCCACCGGCTGCAGGTCGCGCTCGACGTCGAACGGCAGTTTCGGATACAGCAGGGGGTTCACGCTCAGGTTGCCCAGCGTGCCCAGGAACAGGGTGTGTCCGTCGGCAGGTGCCTTGGTGGCCAGTTCGGTGCCGACCAGACCCGCGGCGCCGGCGCGGTTGTCGACGATCACCATCTGTCCGATCGCATCGGCCAGGCGCGGTGCCACGATGCGCGCGACGAGGTCGGTGCCACCGCCGGGTGGAAACGCCACGATCAGCCTGACCGGCTTCGACGGCCAGCCCTGAGCTTGGCCGCAGGGTGCAAGCGCGGCCAGGCCGATGCCGGTGAACAGGAACGAGGACAAGGCGACGGCAGGCCGCAGCGGCGATGCATCCAGATGAAGTTGCAACAAGGTCTCCTCCCGGTGCGGGCTGGTGCCCGTCTGGCTGCGACCGGCTTCGGACGCTGGAAGCCTGACTGTACCGCAGCGCCGTCCCGCCAGTCGCCGCCGCGGCGGGTTCGCGCAACCGACGGGGCTCGCTTGAGGCGGCACGGGCGCCAGCGTAGTCTTGTGTCTTTTGTGCGAGTGCATCCATGAGCGACAGCACCATGAGCGACGGCAGCAACCCTTCCAGCCCCGCGCGCGACCTGCGCGGCAGCCGCCACAAGGACACGCTGGTAGGCCATGCGGCACGCGACCCGGTGCGCTTCTCCGGCATGGTGAACCCGCCGGTGTTCCGCGGCTCCACCGTGCTGTTCGAGGACACCGCCACCTACGAGGGGCGCGACCCCGACGACTACAAGGTGATGCGCTACGGCGTGCACGGCACGCCGACCACCTTCGCATTCGAAGCAGCGGTAGCGGAACTCGAAGGCGGACATGCCGCGGTCGCGGTGCCGTCGGGGCTCGCGGCAATCACCGCTGCGCTGTCGGCCTATGCGAAGAAGGGTACGCACCTGCTGGTCACCGACTCCGCCTACGGGCCGGCGCGCAACTTCTGCGACAAGCGGCTCGCCGCCTGGGGCGTCGACATCGAATACTACGATCCGGCGATCGGCAGCGGCATCGCCGCACTGATCCGGCCGGAGACCTGCGCGGTGTACTGCGAGGCGCCCGGCTCGATGACCTTCGAGATGCAGGACATCCCGGCCATCGCGGCTGCAGCGCATGCGAAGGGCGTACCGGTGCTGGCTGACAACACCTGGGGCACGCCGTACTTCTTCCGCGCGTTCGAGCATGGGGTAGACGTGTCGATCCACGCCGGCACCAAGTACATATCCGGCCATTCCGACACCCTGATCGGCGCGATCGTCACCAACGAGGCGAACTGGCTGCCGGTGCGCCGCAGCGTCGCCGACTTCGGCATGTGCGTGAGCCCTGACGACTGCTGGCTGGCGCTGCGCGGCCTGCGCACCATCGGCGTGCGCATGCGCCACCAGATGGCCAGTGCGATCGCGGTCGCGCGTTTCCTGGAGGCGCATCCACGGGTGTCGCGCGTGCTGTTCCCGGCGCTCGAGAGCGACCCGGGGCATGCGCTCTGGAAGCGCGACTTCGACGGTGCCGCATCGCTGTTCGGCGTGGTCCTGAAGCCGGCGACCGACGAGTCGGTGGTGGCGATGATCGATTCGCTGCAACTGTTCGGTATCGGCTCGAGCTGGGGCGGCTACGAGAGCCTGGCGATCCGCGCGAAGATGATCACGCGCACCGCGTCGCCCTGGAACCCCGAAGGACCAATGGTACGCATCCATGTCGGGCTCGAACACCCGCAGGACCTGATCGACGACCTTGCGCGCGGGCTCGACCGCCTGTCCATGCGGTAGCGGCGTCAGTGCAGCCGGCGCCGTGCAGGCCGGCTTCCTGCTAGTCTCGATGGTCATCCGAATGAACAATGCCGACCCGATGACCACGCTCGACCCCGCAGGCCGAAACCTGCTGTTCAACGACGCTCGCACCCACAATGGCTGGACCAACCAGCCGGTGTCAGACGATACGCTGCGCGAGATGTTCGACCTGCTGAAGATGGCGCCGACCAGCGCCAACTGCAGCCCGGCGCGGTTCGTGTTCCTGCGCTCGCCGCAGTCGCGCATGCGGCTGGCGCCTGCACTGCTCCCGGGCAACCTCGACAAGACGATGAGCGCACCGGTGACCGTGGTTGTAGCCCACGACCTGTCGTTCCACGAGCAGTTGCCACGGCTGTTTCCGAACGCCGATGCGCGCAGCTGGTTCGCCGGCAACGATGAACTGATCCGCCAGACCGCGTTGCGCAACGGCACGCTGCAGGGCGCCTACATGATGCTGGCGGCACGCGCGGTCGGGCTCGACTGTGGGCCGATGTCCGGCTTCGACAGCGAAAAGGTCGATGCCGAGTTCTTCGCCGGCACCCCCTGGCGATCGAACTTCCTGTGCAACCTCGGGCATGGCGACCCGTCGAAACTGTTCCCGCGCAGCCCGCGGTTCCAGTTCGAAGACGCCTGCCTGGTCCTCTGAGCGGATGCCGACCATGCAGACCGGATTGCAACGACTGAACGGGAAGCGCGCGCTGATCACCGGTGGCAACACCGGCATCGGGCGCGCAGTCGCGCTGGCCTACGCCGCCGAGGGCGCGGATGTCGCCATCGCCTGGATCGACCGCGAGCCGGAGGCGCACGCCCTCGTGGACGAGATCGAGCGGCTCGGCCGTCGCGCGCTGGCGCTGCGCTGCGACGTCACGTCCGAGGCGGCCGTGACCGCCGCGTTCGCCGCGGTTGCCACCCCGTGGGGCGGCATCGACATCGTGGTGTCCAACGCCGGCATACAGCGCCCGCAGCCGATCACGGAAATGACGCTCGACGACTGGGGTCGGATGATGAGCGTGCACCTGCGCGGCAGCTTCCTGGTCGGCCGCGAAGCGGCGCGCCACATGATCCCGGCGAAGCAGGGACGGATCATCACCGTCTGCTCCCAACTCGGCTACATCGGCCGTGAGAACTACACCGCCTACTCCACCGCGAAGGGCGGCGTGATCGCCTTCACCCGCGCGCTGGCGAAAGAACTCGCACCGCACGGCATCCTGGTCAACGGCGTATCGCCCGGGCTGGTGGACACCGGCTTCGACCCGCTGTCCGAGGACGTGAAGGCCGGGCATGCTGCCAGCCTTCCACTGAAGCGGCTGGGCACGCCCGAGGACATGACCCCGGCGTTCGTGTTCCTGGCGAGCGAAGAGGCGCGCTACTACTGCGGGCAGCTGCTGCATCCGAACGGCGGGGAGATCATGCCGTAGGATGCCTCGCGCCTGCTACTCCCCCGCCACCCGCCGCCCCACCTCCGACTGCCGCTCGATCCACACCGTCTCCGCCGCATCGGTGTTGCCGACGCCGATATAACAGAAGATCAGCCCGGCATCCTCGGTCTCGGAGGCATTCGAGATCACGTGGATCGCCCCGCTCGGGATGTAGACGAAGTCGCCGCCCTCGAGGATCACTTCCTTGCGGTCGGTGCCGTCGCTGCGCGAGAAGTACGCGCGGATACGCCCGTGCAGGATGTACCAGCAGACGTCGTTGACCGAGTGGTAGTGGGTGGGATTCGGCTTCGCGCCAGCGGGCAGGATCGTGCGGCCCATGGTCGCATTCGACCCATCGACGGTCTTGTCGCTGATGCCAAAGCCGATGCGCAGCGGCGGCTCGTAGGTGACATCGGTGCCGATCTGCGAGGGACGGATGACGGTGGGCATCTGGCGGCTGAACGGGACCATGTTATTTCCTCAGGTACGGGTGACTTCGATCGTGCGGGATGTCTCGACCGACTTCACCGTCGCCTCGAACGAGGCGACGGTGGCGAGCAGATCGGAGAACGGGATCGGATACTCGGCCTCGCCGCGGATCGCGCGCGCGAACGCCTCGAGCTGGTGGCGCATCGCTTCGCGCGGCGGCAGCGTGGTGCGCACCGGGGCGACGCCGCTCGCATGGCGCACCACCTCGTGTTCGCCCAGTGCCTCGATCGACCCGCGCGAGCCGAATGCGTGGATGCGCCAGTAGAGCGGGGAGGCGCGCACGCTGGCGAACATGCCGCCGACCTGCCGGCCGCCGCCGGCGTCGAGCCTGTAAAGCGCTGCGATGGTGTCGAGCGGTGCCGGCGGAGGCTTGCGCTCGACCACGTGTGCATGCACCGAAAGCGCCGGCCCGACCAGCAGCGTGAACGCGTCGACGATATGCAGCCCGGCACCGGTGAGCCCCGCGGCGGGCGACTCGGCGGGCGACTCGCGCCAGCCGCCGACCACGTTGTTGGAATGTTCGTTGCTGAAGTGGCCTTCGACATGCAGCAGTTCGCCGATGTCCCCGGCCACGATCGCCTGCTTCACCGCCTCGGTCGAAGGCCAGAAGCGGCGCAGATGGCCGACCCCCATCGGCACCTTCGCCTGCTGGCAGGCATCGATCATCGCGCGTGCATCCTCGAGGTTCAGTGCCAGTGGCTTCTCGCAGAACACCGCCTTGCCGGCGCGCGCGCAGGCTTCCACCTGAGGCCGGTGCAGCGAGTGCGGCGTGCACAGCACGATCGCGCGGATCTTCGGATCGGCCAGCGCGTCATCCAGGCTGGCCGACAACTGCATGCCGTGTTCGTCGGCGAACGCGCGGTGTGCATCGAGCACCGGGTCGATCGCGCGCACGAAACGCAACGGCCTGGCATCGCCAGCCAGCTGCATCGATTTCACATGGCCGCGTCCCCAGCGGCCGAGGCCCACGATGGCCGAGTCGATCATTGCATCAGACCTTTCTGTCACAGGCGGTAGAGCCGCTGCGCATTGTCGTGGAAGATCGCCTGCCGCTCCAGCGCGTCCAGCGGCGCGAGGCATTCGTCCATCACGCCGACCAGCCGGTCATAGCTGGTCCACATGCGCTCGATCGGGAAGTTGCTGCCGTACAGGCAGCGACCCGCGCCGAACATCTCGACGGTCTCTTCAACCACCGGCCGCCAGAGCGCCTTCGAGCAGGCACGCTCGAAGGTACCCAGGCCGGACAGCTTCACATGCACGTTCGGGCAGGCGGCGAGCGCTGCCATGCCACTGCGCCAGGCAGCCATGCCGGCCAAAGAGCGGTCCTCGAGCATCCCGGCGTGCAACAGCACGAAGGTCACCGCGGGGAATTCGCGCGCCAGTGCGGCGGCATCTGCCATCTGCGAGGAGAACACCTGCAGCTCGAACAGCAGGCCGCGCGCCTCGACCTCGCGCAGGCCGGCACGCCAGGCGGCATCGTTCATCAGGTCGGGGCGAGACGCGAAGCGGTAGGCCAGGTTTTCGTGCCAGTGCAGTTGCTGGCGGATACCGCGCAGGTTGCCTGCCGCCTGCAGGCGGTCGAGCGTGGCGCCGACCTGCGCGCTCGCCAGGTCTGCATAACCGACGCTCGCCTGCGGAAAGCCGTGCTCGCGCGCGACCGATGCAACCCACTCGATCTCGGCCACCTCATCGCCCGGCGCGACGTTGACCTGGATATAGACCGAAGAGACGACACCCTGCGGCACCACGTCGTCGAGGAAGTCCTGCGCAAGATAGTCGTGCCGCAGCGCTTCATAGTCGCCGAAGATGCGCGGCAGGGCAGGCCCGTTCAGCCACGGCGTATGGGCATGGCGCCAGATATGGTGGTGTGCATCGATGATGGTCATGGGTGCTCGGATCGGTTGCCTGGGTGCCCCCGGCGGGGATGCCGGGAGCGGCGGCCAGGGCGGATTACTCCGGGAGTATCCCCGCATCCCGGATCTGCTTCACCCAGCGCGGCACCTCGACCCCGACGAACTTCGTGAAATCCTCCGGCCCCATGGCGGCCGGATCGACGCTGAGACCTGCCAGCCGCTGCCGTACATCCGGGCGGTTGAGCGCGCTGATCGCCGCGTCGGACAGGCGCTGCACGGTATCGCGCGGCGTACCGGCAGGCGCCATCAGCCCCCACCAGATCGTGATCTCGAAGCCCGGCAGGTCCTCCGCGAGCGCCGGCACTTCGGGCGCCAGCGCCGACCGATTGCGCGAGGTGACACCGAGGAGCTTGAGCCGGCCGGCCTTCCACTGGCCGATGCCGGCGGTGAAGTCGGTGAAGGTGAACGCGATCTGCCCGCCGACCACTTCACCGACGGCGATCGGGATTCCCTTGTACGGCACCTCGACGAACTCGATGCCACCGAGCGAGCGCAGCAGCCCGAGCGAAACCTGCGCACCGCCGGAGCCGAAGCCGCCGGAGAGTTCGCCCCGCTTCGCCTTCGCCACCGCGATGAACTCCCTCGCGCTGGTCGCGGGGAAATCCGAGCGCACCGCGAGGATCAGCGACGTCTGCGCAAGCCGCGCAACATAGGCAAAGTCTTTCAGCGGATCGTACGCAAGCTTCTTGAAGAGCCCAACGTTGGCCGCCTGCGTGGTGTTGGTACCCATCAGGAGCGTGTGGCCGTCCGGATTCGCACGCGCGACGTCGGTGGCTGCGATCGTGCCCTGTGCGCCGGCGCGGTTCTCGACCACCAGCGGCTGGCCGAGTACCTCCTGCATCGGAACGGACAGCAGGCGCGCCAGCTGGTCAGGCCCCGCGCCGGGCGGGAACGGCACCACCACGCGGATGGGCTTCGTCGGGAACGACTGTGCGGCAGCGCTTCCCGCAGCGCCGGCCAGCGCCAGGCAGGCCGCGGCAACCGTGCCGGCGAGCGCAACGCCTGCAGTGGACAGGGACGTACGCATCATGCTGACCTCCTCCTGGGGAAATCGGGCTTCTAGTTGTGTGCTGCCTTTTGCTGCATCCTACGCTGCCCGCGGCGCCCGGTGCAAGGCGGCCTG
Organism: Bordetella parapertussis; assembly: GCA_945877995.1. Lineage (GTDB taxonomy): Bacteria > Pseudomonadota > Gammaproteobacteria > Burkholderiales > CAIKXV01 > CAIKXV01. Next base: position 6,847 of record CAMDXD010000053.1, on the reverse strand, counting down.
GCCGGCCCGGGGACGGTGGCCGGGACAGCTGCAGGGACACGACACCCCCAGAAGACGGAGACAGGCAATGACCCTTGACGACCTCTACCAGCGCGGACTGGCACTGCGGCAAAAGCTCTTCGGTGCCGAGACTGTCGCGCGGCGGATGGGCGAACTCGGCGAGTTCGGCGAACCACTGCAGCACATCATCAACGCCTATTCGTACGGCGACATCTGGAGCCGGCCGCAGCTCGACATGAAGGCACGCAGCCTGGCGATGGTCGGCATCACCGCAACGCTGAACAAGCCGAACGAGCTCAAGGTGCATGTGAACGGTGCGCTGAACAATGGCGCAACGCCGGAGGAAGTACGCGAGGTGCTGCTGATGGTCACGCTCTATGCCGGTCTGCCGACCGGCATCGATGCGCACAAGGCGGCGCTCGAGGTGATCAACGCACGACGCCCAGCCCCAGCAGCACCGGCAGGGTGAGCCAGAACACGATGGTGCTCCAGCCGATGAACAGCGCGGCCTCGGACGCATCGAGGTCGAAGCGGTCGGCCAGCATCAGCAGGGTCAGCATGCCCGGCACCGCCGCGAGCACGGTGGCCGAGTACTGGGCATCGCCCGGTGCCGCGAAGAACAGTGGCCCGAGCGCCCACGCCACGACCGGCACCAACAGCAGCTTGATCGCGGTGGCCGCCAGCACTTCGCGCTTCGGGGTCAGCGCATGCCACGGGATGGTCAGGCCGAGCACGAACAGCATCACCGGGATCGTCGGCTGGCCGATCATGCGCGCGGCATTGACCACCGGCTCGTAGACCAGCCCGGTCTGCTGCAGCATGGCACCGGCGATGAATGCCCAGATCGGTGGCATCGACATCATCACGGTGAACACGTTCGGGCGCGGTGCATGGCCCTGCGCAGGCGCCGCCTCGGGCCGGTCGACGCCCAGCCGGGTGCAGATCCAGACGCCGAGGCTCCATACCAGCGGCATCACCATCAGCATGTCGTTGAACACTGCGTAGCGCAGCGCGTCCTCGCCATGCAGGAACAGCAGCACCGGCACGCCGATGTTGAAGGTGTTGCCGAACATCGCGCCGATCACCAGCACCGCGCGCGTGCGCCGCGGCAGCCGGGCGCCGAACCGGGTGCGATACAGCAGCGCCCAGGCGCACAGCCCGCCGACTCCGGCAGCGAACGCGGTCACCAGCGGGACCGCGAGCAGTTCGCGGCTGATCGGCGTGACCATCGCCACCGAGAACAGGATCGCCGGGTAGAACAGGTACATCGTCAGCCGCGACAGCTGGTTGCGCAGCCACTCGACCGGGGTGTCCGGAAACCAGCGCGGCCACAGGCCACCGGCCGCGACCAGCAGCGACAGCGGCAGCATCACCTCGACCGCCAGCGAGCTGATCCGGGCAAGGTCGATCATCGCGGCTGTTGCTGCTGCGGGCGTGTCGTCTGAACCATCGTGCCGCCGACTGTAGCCGAAACGGCTGCAGCGGGTGCCCGGCGCGGTACCCTCGGAACATGAAGTCCGCACTCTGGCTCGCCGTTGCCGGCCTGCTCGCCAACTCCACGGTCTGGGGCCTGTCCTGGATTCCGTTCCGGTCGCTGTCCGGCGACGGCATCCATCCGCTCTGGGCGACCGGCGCCATCTACGCGGTGGCTGCCATCGCGCTGGCGGTGGCACGCCCGGTCGCGCTGCGCGAATGCCTGCAGGGTACCGGCCTGCTCTGGCTGGCGCTGGCCTCCGGGCTCACCAATGCGCTGTTCAACAGTGCGGTGGCGATCGGCGACGTGGTGCGCGTGGTGCTGCTGTTCTACCTGATGCCGATCTGGGCGGTGCTGCTTGCGCGCTGGCTGCTCGGCGAACCGTTCACCGGGCGCGCGTTCGCGCGCATCGCCACCGGCTTCGTCGGGGCGATGCTGGTGCTGTACGAACCCGGAATGGGCCTGCCGCTGCCGCGCAGCCTGCCCGACTGGATGGCGATCGTCGGCGGTGCGGCCTTCGCGCTGAACAACGTCTTGCTGCGCAAGCTCGCCTCGAACGGCGAAGCCGCGCGCACGCTGTCGATGCTGTGCGGCGCAGTGGTGCTGCCCGTGGCCGCAGCCGCGCTGCTGTCGGCGGGCGGCGCCATCGGCTGGCCGGTGCTGGGCGCGAGCGGCGCACTGGCTACGCTCGCGCTGTGGTCCGTGCTGTTCCTGCTCGCCAACCTCGGGCTGCAGTACGGTGCCGCGCGCCTGCCCGCGAACGTGACGGCGGTGATCATGCTCACGGAAGTGCTCGTGGCATCGGGGTCGTCCTGGCTCGCCGGCGCAGCGGAGCTGCGCGCGCCCGACCTGATCGGCGGCGTGCTGATCCTCGCTGCGCCCTGGGTGTTCGCCGACCGGCGCACCCGACCAGGCGAAGGCGCGAACGCGAAGGCAGGCGCGCAGGATGCCTGAGACGACCGGCCGGCCGGCATGCGCCGACACACATCGGCTGCCGGACGACCCTGGCGCCTGGCCGGCGCCACGCATCATCGCCCACCTCGACATGGATGCGTTCTACGCAGCGGTCGAACTGCTGCGCCATCCGGAACTGCGCGGGCTGCCGGTGGTGATCGGTGGACGCCGGCGCATCGAGCCCGGCATGCAGGGCCCGGCTGGCGCGCCCGTCGACGATGGCGTGGTTGCGGTGCTGCGCGACTATGCTGGCCGCGGCGTGATCACCACCGCCACCTACGAGGCGCGCGCGCTGGGCCTGCACTCGGGCATGGGACTGATGAAGGCGGCACGGCTCGCACCCGACGCACGGCTGCTGCCTGCGGACTTCGATCGCTACCGACACTACTCGCGCCTGTTCAAGGACGCGGTGCGCGCACTTGCGCCCGCGATCGAGGATCGCGGCATCGACGAGATCTACATCGACTTCACGCCGCTGCTGGCCGAAGAGCCTGATGGATGGCGCGCGGCTGCCGCGCTTGCGGCACGACTGCAGGCGGCGGTTCTCACCGCGACCGGGCTGTCCTGCTCGATCGGCGTCACGCCCAACAAGCTGCTGTCCAAGATCGCATCCGACCTGCACAAGCCGGGCGGCATCACCGTGCTCACCGCAGCCGATGTCCCGGCACGCATCTGGCCGCTGGCGGTGCGCACGATCAACGGCATCGGGCCCAAGGCCGGCGCCAGGCTGGAGACCCTGGGCATCCGAACCATCGGCGAACTGGCGGCCGCCGATCCAGGCTGGCTGGTCGAGCGATTCGGGCGCAGCTTCGGCCGCTGGCTGCACGAGGCCGCGCACGGGCGCGACGAGCGTCCGGTAGTGACCTTCAGCGCGCCGAAGTCGATCAGCCGCGAGACCACCTTCGAGCGCGACCTGCATGCGGTGCGCGACCGGGCAACCTTGTCGGCGCTGTTCACCAGCCTGTGCGAGAAGGTCGCGGAAGATCTTCGGCGCAAGGGCTACGCAGGCCGCACCATCGGACTGAAGCTGCGCTTCGACGACTTCAGCCAGGTCACGCGTGACCGCACGATCGACCACGCGACGCAGGATGCACGAACCATCCGGCGCGCCGCTGGCGAGTGCCTGAAGCGGGCACCGCTGCAGCAACGCCTGCGCCTGATCGGCGTGCGCATCGGAGGCCTCTGCCCGGCGCAGCCGTCGGGCCTCGCCCTGCCAGCCGACGACAGTACCGGAACCAACCGCACCCTGTTCGACTGAGTGCCGACACGAACCGACGCAGAAAGGCACCCGGCCAACCCGCCTTACATCCCGGACAAACTCCGCGTATCTTTACCCGGGGTTTCATCCAGGAGGTTTCATGGCAACGGGTGTATATCGTGCGCTGCGTGCAACGCTGATGACGATCGCCGCGCTGCTGTCGGGCTGCGCGGCGATGCATGTCGACGGGCCACGCCCGGAAACGGTGTTTGCGACCACCCGATCGAACCAGTTGCTGCGCTTCAACGCGGGCGCGCCCGATCGCATCGCCGATTTCCGTCCGATCTCGGGCCTGCAGCCCGGAGAACAAGTCGTCGGGCTGGACTTCCGGCCGTCCAGCGGCAAGCTTTATGCGCTGGGCAGCGCCGGCCAGCTCTACGTGATCGACACCGCAACCGCGATCGCGGAGCCGGTAGGCCCCGGGCGCCTGCGCACGCTCGCGGCCGATGACGTCGGCTTCCACTTCGACCCGCAGTCGGATCGCATCCGACTGGTCACCGCAGGAGGGCATAACCTCCGGATCGATCCGGACAACGGGCTGCCGGTGGATGGCGATCCGATCACTCCGGGCCTGCAGTCCGATTCCGAACTGCACTACGCGGCTGGTGAGTTCCAGCGCGGCACGGCACCGCAGCTTGTCGCGGCAGCCGCCGTGCACCGGCCCGCGTCCGGACGCCGCCCGGCCACCACGACACACTACGCGATCGATCGCCGCGCACGCACCCTGGTGGTGCAGGGCTCGCCGCCGCGCGCATTGCGCCAGCTGCCACCCGAGAGCGGGCAGCTGCATGCGGTTGCCACGCTCGCCCTGGACCTCGGAGACGGTCCGGTTTCACTCGATGTGAGCAACATGCAGGCCGCGCTGCTGTGCGTGTCCCGGGATGACCGCAGCGAGCTCTTCCGAATCGACCTGGCCAGTGCCGCGGTTCACCCCCTGGGCCGGATTGCATTCGACGCGGCGGTCACCGCGATCGCCATCGCACCGCCGCCCCCACCAGCGTCCGCTGCACGGCCTTGAGAATGCAATCGGCTGCAACCCGGCGGTTCACGGGCGCTACAATGGCGTCGGAATTTCTCCTGGAACGAAGCCAGCCATGCCCTCATTCGACATCGTCTCGGAAGTCAACCAGGTCGAAGTGAACAACGCCCTCGACCAGGCCAACAAGGAAATCACCAACCGCTTCGACTTCAAGGGCTCGGATGCGCGCGTCGAGTGGAACGAGAAAGAGAAGACGCTCACGCTGTTCGCCGATGACGAGTTCAAGGTCGAGCAGGTTCGCGATGTCCTGATCGGCAAGCTCACGAAGCGCGGCGTCGACATCCGCTGCCTCGAGAACGGCGACCTGCAGAAGGTAGGCGGCAACAAGGCCAAGCAGGTGGTGACGGTGCGCACCGGTATCGAAGCCCCGCGCGCCAAGGAGATCGTGAAGCTGCTCAAGGACAGCAAGATGAAGGTGCAGGGCAGCATCCAGGGCGATGCGGTCCGGGTATCGGGGGCCAAGCGCGATAACCTGCAGGAGGCCATCGCGCTGGTGAAGAAGAGCATCACTGACTATCCGGTGCAGTTCGAGAACTTCCGCGACTGAGCCGGGCGCTGCCGGTCAGGCTTTGAGCCCGGAGATCCAGCGCACATAGAGGCCGTCGGCGATCTCGCGCCAGCCGCCACGTGCCCAGACACGCACCATCTGTTCGGTCATCTCGACATGGCACTGCATGCCCAGGTGGGGGCGAGCGCATAGACCTGGTTCGGGCACCACTGACCTACGGGCACCACTGACCTGCGGGCATCGAGGAACGTGGCAAAATGGGTTGGGCCCTTGGTTCGGGCGTGACAGAAAATCGCGACCGCTTTCATGCAACTGTCCTCCAGGAACGCCATGGCAGCCGATCGGTCTCGAGGCATCGTGCGCCTGCACGCAGACAGGCCAGGCCTGTGCCGCACGCAGTTACTCGCTGCCTCACCAGTCCGCCGCCGGCTGCGCCGCGCGTGGCAGGCCGTGCTGTTGTCTGTGCTGCTGCCGCTGCTGCCAGGCATCTGCAGTCTGGCGTCGGCACAGCCGGCTCGCGTCGACGTGAACGTGATCGGCCTGTTCTCCGACAGCGCGGTGCTGGTGATCAACGGCGGCAATCCGCGCACGCTGAAGGCAGGTCAGGCAACACCGGAGGGCGTACGCCTGGTCTCGGCGAACAGCCAGCAGGCGGTGGTCGAGGTCAATGGCCGGCTCGAGACCCTGTCGATCGGGCAATCGATCGCTGCACAGCGCTCCACCGCCGGCCGGCAGCAGGCCGTCCTCGTCTCGGACGGCCGCGGGCATTTCTGGGCGAATGCCGAGATCAACGGCTCGACGGCGAAGGTACTGGTCGACACCGGCGCGACCTTCATCTCGATGTCGAACGCCACCGCGCGGCGGCTCGGCATCAACTTCATGCAGGGCCAGCGTGGCTTGACCTCGACCGCCAACGGCACGGTGCCGGTGTACCGGGTGACCCTGGCCAGCGTACGCATCGGCGAGATCACGCTGTCGAATGTCGACGCCTCGGTGCACGAAGGCGACAACCTGCCGGTGATCCTGCTCGGCATGAGCTTCCTCAACCGTGTCGAGATGCAGCGCGACGGCGAACGCATGACGCTGATCCGGCGGTTCTGAGCGGCCTCCCGCGTTTCCCCGGCTGCGGCAAGAAAGGTCCGCTGCCGGTCACGGGCGGCTGGTCAGGCGCGATCGTTTGACTTCAAAAAATTGTTTGAATAAAGTTCAAACAATTGTTTGAACTATATCCGGAGTCGATCGTGTCCCCAGCGACCGTGGCCGCACGCTCCGACGGCGCACAGGCCCGCGAAAGACTGCTGTACGCCGCATTGCGACTGTTCGCCGCCAGAGGCTTCGAACGCACCAGCGTGCGCGACATCGCCCAGGCGGCCGGCGCAAACGTCTCCGCCGTCGGCTACTACTTCGGCGACAAGGCAGGCCTGTATCGTGCGGCCTTCTTCGAACCACTGGGCGAACAGTGCCAGGGTGCGATGCCCGAGCCGGGCACGGTACCGCTGCCGGCGCTGATGCACGGCTTCTTCCGGGAGTTGCTCACGCCGTTGAAGCAGGGCGAAGCGACGCAGCAGGTGATCCGCCTGCATTTCCGCGAGATCGTCGAGCCGACCGGGCTCT
>CAMDXD010000052.1 GCA_945877995.1 Bordetella parapertussis | reverse complement strand
CAGATCCGCCTTCCGGGGCAGATCGTCGGCGTGGTCGGCCCTAACGGTTGCGGCAAGTCGAACGTGATCGATGCCACCCGCTGGGTGCTCGGCGAATCGTCCGCGCGCCACCTGCGTGGCGAGACCATGCAGGACGTGATCTTCGCCGGTTCGGCCACGCGCAAACCGGCGAATCGTGCGAGCGTCGAACTCGTGTTCGACAACAGCCTTGGCAAGGCCGGTGGGCAATGGGCGAGCTACGCCGAGCTGTCGGTCAAGCGAGTGCTCGAGCGCGACGGCGACTCGGCCTACTACATCAACAACCAGCACGTGCGTCGGCGCGATGTCGCCGACGTGTTTCTCGGTACCGGCCTTGGCGGCCGCGGCTACGCGATCATCGAGCAGGGCACCATTTCGCGCATCATCGATGCCAAGCCAGAGGAACTGCGCGTGTTCCTGGAAGAGGCCGCCGGCGTGTCGCGCTACCGGGAGCGCCGCCGCGAGACCGAGAACCGGCTGTCCGACGCGCGCCAGAACCTGGCGCGCGTGGATGACATCGGGCTCGAACTGGCACGGCAGATCGAGCGGCTCACTTCGCAGGCCGCAGTCGCTGCGCAGTTCCAGCAGTTGACCACCGAACTCACGTCGGCGCAGGACCTGCTCTGGTACCTGCGCCGTACCGAGGCGAGCGCATTTCGCGAGCGCCAGCAGCGCGACGTCGAACGACTGTCGATCGAACTCGAGACCGAGACCGCGCGACTGCGAGAGGTCGAGAAACGCCTCGCCGCGACGCGCGATGAGCAGCAACTCGCCAACGATGCCACGCGCGTGGCGCAGGGCGAACTGTACGAGTCGAACGCGGCAGTGGCCCGCCTGGAACAGCAGCTCGCCCACCTGCGCGATACGCGCTCGCGCGTCGAGGGCCAGCTGGTGCAGGCGCGCGCGCGTCTCGAGCAGACCAGCGAGCGCCGCGACGGCCTGATTGCCAGCCTCGGCCAGTGGCAGGGCGATGCGAAGTCGCTCGAGGCCGAGGCGGACACCGCACGCGCCAACGCCGAGCACGAATCCGCGCTGCTGCCGCAGACCGAGGCGGCGGCACGCGATGCCCATGCACGCGTGCGCGAGGCGGAGCGCGCGCTGGCGCAGGCCGAGCAGCTCTGGCAGGTCGAAGAAACCCGTCGCGGTTCGTCGCAGCGGCTGGCCGAACAGCTCGGCCAGCGGGTCCAGCGGCTGGCGGCCGAGCGCGCCGGGCTACAGCCACCCGACCGCGAGGCACTGGCGACGATGCAGGAAGCCGTTGCGGCGCTCGGTACCCAGCTCGCCGACATGCGAGCCGGTGCTTCGTCAGCCGAGCAGACGCTGGCCCAGGGCGAGATTGCCGCGCGCGAGGCGCAGTCGGCCGTGGATGCGGCCAACCGCGAACTGACCAAGGTGCAGGCGCGGCGTGATGCCCTCGAGCAACTGCAGAGCCGGTTGGCCAATGCGCAGGCCACGCGCGACTGGGCGGCCCGACACGGGCTCGCCAATGCGCGCCGCCTATGGCAGGGGCTGCGCATCGAGGAGGGCTGGGAGAATGCGCTCGAGGCGGTACTGCGCGAGCGGCTGAATGCGTTCGCGGTCGAGCGCATCGATGCTGGCGCCGGCTGGCTGGGCGAGATGCCGGGCGCCAAGGTCGCGGTGTACGAGCTTTCCGCCGGCGCGGCCACCACCGGGTCCCTGGGCGTACTCGGCCGTCCGCTGCGCGAGCTGGTGAGTTGCGACGATACGCGCACCGAGCCGGTGCTTGGCGACTGGCTGAGCCAGGTGTTCATCGCGGCGACCCTTGACGAAGGCATGCGGCTGCGCGAGCGGCTGCCTGCCGGCGCGATGATGGTCACCCGCGAAGGCCACCTGCTCAGCCGCTCCAGTGTCGTGTTCTACGCCCCCGATTCGGAAGTGCATGGGGTGCTGGCCCGCCAGCGCGAGATCGAGGCGCTGGCGGTGCAGATCGAGACCATGTCCGGCAAGCTGTCGGAAGCCCGCAGCCGCCATATCGAGGCGACCGAAGCGGTGACGCGTGCGCGCCGCGACCTCTCCGACAAGCGCCGGCTGGCCGATGAACTGCGGCAGAACCAGCACGCGTCGCAGATGCATCTTGTGCGCCAGACCGAACAGGCCGACCGCGTCGAGCAGCGCATCGCGCAGATCGACCGCGAGTCGACCGAGATCGAGACCGAGCGTACGGCCGAGGTCACCCGCCTGGCCGAAACCGACCAGAACCTGCAACGTTTTGCCGAACAGCTGCAGTCGATCGGCGCACAGCTGGCCACCACGCGCTCGGACGCGGGCCGTGCGCAGGCCCAGCTGTCGCGGGCGCGCGATTCGGCGCAGCAGGCGGCGCAGGCGGTGCAACAGCTGCGCTACCGCATGGAGTCCGCGCAGTCGAGGATCCGGGACGGCGAGAACGCGGTGGCCGTCAGCGAACGCGAACTGGCCGGGCTCGTCGCCGAAGTCGATCGGCTGGCAGCCGAGGCGCAGCAGTTCGAAGAGGCGCCGATCGTCGAAGCCTTGCAGGCCGCCCTGTCGGTGCGTGAAGTGCGCGAGGCCGCGATGTCGGCTGCGCGCAATACCCTGTCCGGGCTCGAATCGCAGCTGCGCAGCATCGACGAGGAGCGCCTGACCTCCGAACAGAAGCACGAGCCGCTCCGCAATTCGATCGGCGAGGCGAAGCTGAAGGAGCAGGAGGCGCGGCTCACCGAAGAACAGTTCGCCGCAAAGCTGGTCGAGTCGGGCGCGGACGAGGCTGCGCTGGCGGCGCGGGCCGAGGATGGCCCGCGCCCGCGTACGCTGGCCAGCGAGATCAATCGGCTGCAGGCCGAGATCAACGCCCTGGGTGCGGTGAACCTGGCAGCGCTGGAAGAACTCGGCGGGGCTACCGAGAAGAAGAATGCCCTCGATGCGCAGGCGGCCGACCTGAACGAGGCGATCGGTACGCTGGAGACTGCGATCCGGCGCATCGACAAGGAAACCCGCGAACGCCTGATGGCAACCTTCGCCGAGGCCAACGGCCATCTCGCCACGATGTTCCCGGCGCTGTTCGGCGGTGGCCATGCCGAACTGGTGCTGACCGGCGAAGAGATCCTCGACAGCGGCGTGCAGATCTTCGCCCGCCCGCCGGGCAAGAAGAATGCATCGATCCAGCTCCTGTCCGGCGGCGAGAAGGCCCTGACCGCGATGGCGCTGGTGTTCTCGCTGTTCCAGCTCAATCCCGCGCCGTTCTGCCTGCTCGACGAGGTCGATGCGCCGCTCGATGACACGAACACCGAACGCTTCCGTAACCTGCTCACCAAGATGTCCGAGCACACCCAGTTCCTTTTCATCTCGCACAACAAGATCACGATGGAAGGCGCGCACCAGCTCGTCGGGGTGACGATGCAGGAGCAGGGCGTATCGCGGGTGGTCACCGTCGACATGGAACAGGCGATGCGGCTCACCGAAGACCAGGCGGCGTGACCGATACCGATGACTGATCTGCAGGGGGCACTGATCGTCCTTGGCGTGGTCGCCGTAGCGGCGGTCGCGATCTACAACTACTGGCAGGAGCGCCAGTTCCGCCGCCACTCCGACGCGTTGCTGCCGGGCGCGCTGGACGATGCGCTGCTGCCAGGCGACGCGCCGGCTGATCCCGACGCAGCCAGCCGTGCTGAAACTGCCGGCGCGCGCGAAGGTGCGTCCGCGATCGAGCCCGTGCAGCAGCCCGCCCATCGTCTCGATGCGCGGCGGGAGCCCAGTCTTGGTGCAGCCGCCGCGACAGCGGACGACCGGACAGAGCCGGGCTTGGACCCGAGCACCGATGGCACGCACCCGATGGCAGGTCCGCGCTTCGCGCCGGACCCGGAGTCGTCTGATGCGGAATCGTCCCCGGCGGCCGCCTCCGGCGCAAGAATGTCCGCGGCGCGCACCGGCACGCGCCGCGCTGACACGCGATCGGACCCTGCCACTGGTCTCGAGGGACCTGCCGGTCTCTGGTACCCCATCGTGTTCCGGTTGCCGGCGATCGCCGATGCTGCCGCGCTGGCGGTGATCCGCTCCGATGTGTCGGGTGAGCGCCGGCTGTCCGAGTGGCTCGATGCGGACCTGCTCGCCATTTCAAGCGCACAGAGCAGCGAGGCCGACGAACCACTGACCGTCGACCGTATCCTGCGCATCCAGGTGGTGGACCCGCGCGGTCCCGCTTCCATGGCCGAACTGCAGACGTTTCTCGCGAATGCCCATCGGGCGGCCATCAGTGTCGGCGGGCAGGCCACGGCGCCCGACCCTGCAGCCAGCGCAGCCCAGGCGGGCGCTTTGCACGAGTTCTGCAGTTCGGTCGATGTGGCCATCGGCCTGAACGTCGCCGCGTCCAGCGGCGGCTTTGCCGGCACGAAGCTGCGCGGACTGATCGAGGCAGCCGGCTTCCGGGCACTGCCAGACCACACCTACGTGCTGGCCGACGATTCCGGCAATACCCTGTGCACGCTGACCGACGGCAATGGCGGCGGCCTCGATCCGCAGGCCCTGCGCAGCCAGGCAGTGCGCGCGATCTCGCTGTTGCTCGACGTGCCGCGCGCACCCGGTACGGTCGCGCAGTTCGAACGCATGGCGACCCAGGCCCGGCAGTTCGCGCAGGCGCTGTCTGGCAGTGTCATCGACGACTCCGGGCGGGTGCTCGACGAGGCAAGCATCGGCCGTATCCGAGTGCAACTGGCATCGATGCTCAAGGCGATGCGGGCACGGGGCATCGAGCCCGGGGACGCGATTGCGCGTCGCATCTTCGGCTAGCGCCACGGCGATGGCAGGCTCTGAAGATCCGGCGTCGCGGGCGGCCTGGCTGCGGCAGGAGTTGCACCGCCATTCGCACGCGTATTACGTACTCGACGCGCCGTCGGTGCCGGATGCCGAGTACGACCGGCTGTTCCAGGAACTCGAAGCCCTGGAGCGCGCGCATCCCGGGCTGGCGACGCCGGATTCGCCGACGCAGCGGGTCGGCGCAGCGCCTTCATCGGCCTTTGCCACCGTCGCGCATCGGGTGCCGATGCTTTCGCTGAACAATGCGTTCAGCGAGGAGGAAGTCATCGCCTTCGATCGACGTGCGCGCGAGGCGCTGGGCAGCGAGGGGCCTCTCGGCTACGCGGTGGAGCCCAAGTTCGACGGCCTGGCCGTGAGTCTCACCTATGTCGACGGACGGTTCGTGACCGGTGCCACGCGCGGCGACGGCGAGTCGGGGGAGGACGTGACCACGAACCTGCGTACGCTGCAGGCGATCCCGTTGCGCATCGAGACCGCGCCGCCACTGCTGGAAGTCAGGGGGGAAGTCCTGATGCTCCGGCGTGACTTCATGCGGATCAACGAGGCGCAGCGCGCGCGCGGCGAGCGCGAGTTCGTGAATCCGCGCAACGCAGCCGCCGGGTCGCTGCGCCAGCTCGACCCGTCGGTCACCGCAGATCGGCGCCTGTGGTTCTTCGCCTACGGCGTTGTTGCCGGGGATGACGTACAGCTGCCGGCGGACCGGCACAGCGCGCTCATGGACTGGCTGGCGTCGCTGCGTTTTCCTGTCACCCCCGACCGCGCGACGGTGAACGGGGTGGACGGATTGCTCGGCTATTTCCGGGACATCGGTGCGCGCCGAGGTACGTTGCCCTACGACATCGACGGCGTCGTCTACAAGGTGGATTCGATCGCCGACCAGCAACGTCTCGGATTCGTGTCGCGGGCACCGCGGTTCGCCCTCGCGCACAAGTTCCCGGCCGAAGAGGCGCTGACCGAGATTGCAGGCATCGACGTGCAGGTCGGACGCACCGGCGCGCTGACGCCGGTCGCACGGCTCAGGCCGGTGTTCGTGGGCGGCGTCACCGTCACCAACGCCACCCTGCACAACGAAGACGAGGTCCGACGAAAGGATGTCCGGGTCGGGGATATGGTGGTGGTGCGGCGTGCCGGCGACGTGATCCCGGAAGTCGTGCGGATCGTGCCGGAGCGGCGGCCCCCAGGTACCACCGGATTCACGATGCCGAGCCGATGCCCGGTCTGCGGGTCTGCGGTCGTGAAGCCCGAAGGCGAGGCGATCAGCCGCTGTACCGGGGGGCTGTTCTGCGCGGCGCAGCGCAAGCAGGCGCTGCTGCATTTTGCCTCGCGCCGCGCGATGGACATCGAAGGCCTCGGGGAGAAGCTGGTCGATCAGCTGGCGGGCGGCACCCCGGCGGCACCCGGCGACGATGCAGTCCCGGCGCCCGTGCAGGCCGCGCCGCTGGTGCGTACACCGGCCGACCTCTACCGGCTCGCCGCGGCGCAGCTGGGCGGGCTGGCGCGGATGGCCGAGAAGTCGGCAAGCAACCTCGTCGCCGCGATCGATGCCAGTCGCCGGCCGACGCTCGCACGGTTCGTGTTCGCCCTCGGGATTCGAAACGTCGGCGAGACGACCGCGCGCGACCTGGCGCGGCATTTCGGGACGCTCGAGGCCCTGATGCGCGCCACCGAGTCCGAGCTGCTGCAGGTGCTCGACGTCGGTCCGGTGGTCGCGCAGAGCATCGCCACGTTCTTCGCGCAGCCGCACAACCGCGAGGTGATCGATGCGCTGCTGCAGGCCGGCGTGCAGCCGCGTCCAGTCGCGCCGGCCCCGCCGACTGCGGGTGGATCCGGGGCCGTCGCCGGCAGGACGTTCGTGCTGACCGGCACCCTGCCAGGTCTGTCGCGCGACGAGGCACAGGCGCTGGTCGAAGCGGCGGGTGGCAAGGTGGCCGGCAGCGTGTCGAAGAAGACCGACTACGTGGTGGCGGGCGACGAGGCTGGCAGCAAGCTCGAGAAGGCTCGCGCACTGGGCGTCACGGTGATCGACGAGGCCGGGCTGCAGGCACTGCTGCGGCAGGCCGCCGGGGCCGCCGGGGCCGATTGAGTCGCCGCGGCCGATCGAATAGACTGAATATGACAATGAGCAATCGATGATCGACCGAACGCAGGCCTGGCGCATCCTCGAAGCCGCCGAACTGCTTCATGGCGAGGCCGAGATCGCGCAGGCGATCGACCGTGTGGCCGAGCAGATCGTTGCGCTGCTCCGCGATACCGAACCGCTGGTACTGGCCGTGATGGGTGGTGGCGTCGTGTTCGCAGGGCAACTGCTGCCGCGCCTGCGATTCCCGCTGGAGTTCGACTTCATCCATGTGACGCGCTATCGCGGTGGCACCACCGGTGGCGAGGTCCGCTGGCCGGTCGCGCCGCACGTGCCACTGAAGGACCGCACGGTCCTGGTGGTCGACGACATCCTGGACGAAGGGCGCACGCTGGCGGCGGTGCGCGAGCGGTTCTTGTCCGAGGGCGTGCGCGCGTTCCACAGTGCCGTGCTCTGCGAGAAGGTGCTGCAGCAGGCAAAACCGGTGCACGCCGACTTCGTCGGCGTGACGGTTCCCGACCGTTATGTGTTCGGCTGCGGCATGGACGTCAACGGCGCCTGGCGCAACCTGCCGGGCATCTACGCGGTCGGCCGGCGGCCGTGAAGACGATCGGTGTTCTCGGCGGGACGAGCTGGCCGTCCACGGTGATCTACTACCGGATCCTGAACGAACTCGCCCAGGAACGGTTCGGCGGCCACCACTGCGCGCGGCTGCTCGTGCACAGCATCGATTACCACGAGATCCGCAGCCGTTATCCGGGCGACGGCGTTCCGCCCGAGGCGTTCGACGGCATTGCGCCGTTGCTCGAGGCCGAACTGCGTGCGCTCGCGGCCTGCAATCCCGGCTGCATCATCCTGGGCAACAATACCCTGCACAAGTCGCTCGATACCTTCTCCGCTCGCCTGGCGCTGCCGATGCCGCTGTTCCACATCATTGACGAGACAGCCGCGGTGGCCCGTGCCGCGGGTCATCGTCGGGTGCTCCTGCTCGCTACCCGCTTCACGATGGAAGACGGGTTCTTCGCGCGGCGGCTGGCGGCGCACGGCATCGAGGCGGTGGTTCCGGATGCGCCCGACCGTGCCGAGGTGCAGGCGATCCAGGCACCGCTTGCGCGTGGCGAATGGCTGGACGAGTACCAGGACCGCCTGCTGCGCGTCGTCGATCGCCATGCTTCGCTCGATGCGGTGGTGCTCGGATGCACCGAACTGCCACTGGCCATGAAGCCGGAGGCTTGCGCGCTGCCGGTGCTCGATACCGTGCGCATCCAGTGCGAGCGCGCTTTCGACTGGGCGGTCGACGGGCGGGCGCCGACCACCTCCACCTCCACGTACTGAAACGCCCCGGGACAAAGGACGCATATGCTCGCGATCATCGGAGGCTCCGGCCTCGGGAAGCTTGCCACGATCGAGGCGCCGCACCGGCGCGTGGTGCGCACGCCCTATGGCGAACCCTCGGGTGCGCTGACCTTCGGACGCCTGTGCGGGCGCGAGGTGGTATTCCTGCCGCGCCACGGACACGGCCACACGATCGCTCCGCACGAGGTCAACTACCGCGCGAACATCTGGGCACTGCGCGAGGAGAAGGTGACCGCGATCATTTCGGTCGCATCCGTCGGCGGTATCCGCGCAGACCTGGCGCCGGGCGTGCTTGCGGTACCGCACCAGATCATCGACTACACGCATGGCCGCCGCGGGACCTTCTTCGAGGGACCCGATCAACCCGTCACGCATGTCGACTTCACCGAGCCCTACTGCCCGCAGCTGCGGGCGAGCCTGCTGGCAGCCGCGGCGGCGGCCGGCGAAGCGATGGTCGCCGACGGCGTCTACGCGGTGACGCAGGGCCCGCGCCTGGAGACCGTGGCCGAGATCGACCGGCTCGAGCGCGACGGGGCCGACATGGTCGGCATGACCGGCATGCCCGAGGCCGCGCTGGCGCGCGAGCTCGGGCTTTCCTATGCCGCGCTCGCCGTGGTGGCCAACTTCGCCGCCGGCCGCGGCAACAGTGCACATACGATCGACCTGCACGGTATCGGCAAGGTGCTGACGGTGGCGATGGAGCGTGTGACCCATATCCTCGACCGATGCGTGGAATGCCATGGTTCGTGACGTGCTGCGGATGGGACATCCGCTGCTGCTGCAGGTCGCGCGGCCGGTCGAGGCATTCGGTACGCCCGAACTCGCTGCGCTGTTGCAGGACATGCGCGACACGATGGCCGCCCTCGATGGCGCGGGGCTTGCCGCGCCGCAGATCGGCGTCTCGCTGCAGGTGGTGATCTTCGGCGTCGCGTCCAACCCGCGCTATCCCGACGCGGACAACGTGCCGTACACCGAACTGCTCAATCCGGTCCTGGAGCCCGCGGGCGAGGAAATCGAGGACGGCTGGGAAGGCTGCCTGTCGGTGCCCGGCATGCGCGGCATGGTGCCGCGCTGGAAGCACCTGCGCTACCGCGGCCTGGCGCCGTCGGGCGAGCCAGTCGATCGCATGGTGTCAGGCTTCCATGCGCGGGTGGCGCAGCACGAATGCGACCACCTGATGGGCATCCTGTATCCGATGCGCATCCGCGACCTGCGCCAGTTCGGGTTCAGCGAAGCCCTGTTCCCCGGCGAGGCCCTGGCGGACGACTAGCATCACCGTGCCGCGCCGGGCGCAGCACCGCCCGCTGCCGGGCAGCGCTGCCGCGTACTGCACAGGATGCCTGTGCCGGTGCGGTGGCACGCTTTCTGCACGTGTTGCATGCATGAACTGCCATCTCGACATTTCCTGCCGATATCACGCCGCGCGCGGCAATCCTTGCCGCGGCGTGCGGCAGCATCACGTCGCTGGAGCCGCGTCATGAGTGCCGGGCCATCGCTGACCGAAGCGGCCCGGCTGCACGATGCGGGCCAGTTCGACGCGGCGCGCTGCGCCTACCGTTCGCTCCTCGACGCGCAGCCGGGCAGCGCGCGGGTGCTGTACCTGCTCGGCCTGCTCGAAAAGGCCAGCGGCGACCGGGAACAATCCATGTCCTGCCTGCAGCAGGCGATCGCGGTGGACCCGACGCAGGCCGACGTTTGGATGGCGATCGGCGACCTGCATGCGGAGGCGGGCGCGGATGCACTGGCGACCGAGGCATTCGAGCGTTGCGTCGCGCGCGCCCGCGGCAGCGCGCTCGGCTGGTTCAAGCTGGGCTTCGCGCAGCAGAAGCTCGAGCGCCACGCGGACGCGGAAAAGGCCTATCGCAGGGCGCTGAAGCTGCAGCCGGTTTTCCCCGAGGCATGGTGCAACCTGGGCAACGAACTCGGTGCGCTCGGGCGCAACGAGGACGCGATCGCGGCGCTGCGCCGCGCGGTTGCGCAGCGCCAGGCGTTCCCTGAAGCCTGGCGCAACCTCGGCGTCATCCTTGAAGCAGTCGACCGGCGCGCGGAGGCGCTCGACTGCTTCGAACGAGCCTGTGAACAGCGGCCCGACGATGCCGATGCCCACTACTGCCGGGCCGGTGCGCTCGCTGCACTCGATCGTGGCGTCGATGCAGTGGCCGCCTACGAGCGCGTATTCGAACTCGAGCCAGCCCATGCACGCGCCTACAACAACCTGGGCATCCTGTTCCTGGACGAGTACCTGCTCGACGATGCGCGCGCATGCTTCATGCGCGCGCTCGATGCCGACCCCACCCACGCTGAAGCATTGAACAACCTCGGCAATGTGGACTTGCGCGAGCAGCGCTTCCTGGACGCGGCCGAGGATTTCCGGCGTGCGCTGGAGATCGCGCCGTCGTTCGTCGAGGCGTTCAACGGTAGCGGCCTGGCCGCGCAGGAACTCGGGCGCGCGCGCGACGCCAGCGTTGCCTTCCGGCGCGCGATCGAACTGCGCCCGGGATTCGTGGAGGCGCATGCGAACCTGGCGATGACCTGCGTGCAACTCGGCGATACTGCTGCGGCACGGGATACCTTCCTGCTTGCAGCGACGCTGGCGGATGACGCCATGCTGCGCCTGCGCGCGGCGGTGCTGCTGTCTCCGATCATGGGCACGAAGGCCTCGATCGAGGCCGACCGCGAGCGCATTCACGCCGACATGCAGTCGCTGGCCGCCGCGCCGCAGCGTGCGACCGAGGCCCAATTGACGAAGTACCTCGATTCGCCGTTCTATTTTGCCTACCGAGGGTGGAACAACCGCGAGGCGCTGTCCGGCCTGGCCGCGCTCCACCTGAAGATGGCGCCCGAGCTCGGCTACGAGGCGCCGCATGTCAGGGCCCCGCGCGCCCGCGCTCGCGTGCGGGTCGGATTCGTGTCGCAGTATCTCTTCCGGCATTCGGTCGGCATGTCTTTCGCGCAGCTGTTCGCCGGGCTGGCGGCCGATCCGAGGCTGGAGATCGTCGGCATCTCGCTCGGGCACAAGGACGACGAGGTGACGGCGACCATCCGGTCGAACTGCGCCGGCTGGATCTCGCCGCGCGGCAACCTGTCCTCGATACGCGCGGCGATCGCCTCGCTGGAACTGGATGTACTGTTCTACACCGACATCGGCATGGATCGGATCACCTATCCGCTATCGATGTCGCGCCTCGCCCGGGTGCAGTGCCTCAGTGGCGGCCATCCCGAGACCAGTGG
This sequence comes from Bordetella parapertussis, assembly GCA_945877995.1. GTDB lineage: Bacteria > Pseudomonadota > Gammaproteobacteria > Burkholderiales > CAIKXV01 > CAIKXV01. Next base: position 3,015 of record CAMDXD010000052.1, on the reverse strand, counting down.
CAGCCCGAACATCGACTACCTGCTGTCCAGCCGTTGGCTGGAGACGCCCGCCGCACAGGCCTTCTACAGCGAACGGCTGGTACTGCTCGACGCCTACAACAGCGTGCTCACCCCGCCGGTGGCCGTGCCCGGCCTCGCGAGCCGGACGGCACTCGGGCTCGACGGCGAACATGTTTATCTGTGTCCGGTGAAGCTGCACAAGCTGCACCCGGACTTCGACGCGGCGCTGGCGGCCCTGATCGAGCGCGACCCGAAGGCCTGCGTGGTGCTGTTCGAGGACGAGCGTCAGGCACACTGGCGTCCGCTGACCGAGGCGCGTCAGCGCGAGACCATGGGTGCCGCCGCAGGCCGGGTGCGGTTCGAGCCCTGGGCGGATGCACGGACCTTCCAGTCCTGGCTGCAGGCAGCCGATGCGGTCCTCGACTGCTGGCCCTTCGGCATGGGCACGACTGCCATCAGCGCGCTGGGGCAGGCGATCCCGGTGCTGACGCTGCCGTCCGAACGCCTGTCGGGGCGCGGTACGCAGGCGTTGCTGCGCATGATGGACATCGAGTGGCTGGTCGCCACCAGCGCCGACGATTTCGTTTCGCGCGCGCTGACGCTGGCCGCAGAACCGTCGCTCCGGCAGCAGCTGGCTAAAGATTTGCGGGCCCGGTCCGATCTTCTGTTCAGACAGACGGACTGCGCAGTGGAAATGGCCGGATTCCTGGTCGAAAGCGTGGCCCGACAGGAGGCAGCAGCATGAACCCGATCCCGGTGCTCAAGCCCGACATGCCGTCGGTGGACGACCTGCTGCCCTACCTGCGGCGGATCGACGAGGCGCAGCAGTACGCCAATTTCGGGCCTTTGTGCCTGGAACTCGAAAAAAGGCTGTCGGCCGACTGCACCGCGCTGAGCAACCATCCGGTGGCCCTCACGACTGTCGCCAACTGCACCGTCGGCCTGCAACTGGCGCTGATGGCCAGCGTCGACCGGCCGCGGGTGAAGGTGCTGGTGCCTTCGCTGACGTTTCCCGGCACGGTGTCGGGCATCCTGCAGGCCGGGTTCGAGCCGGTGCTCGCCGACGTCGACCCGGCGCGCTGGGTGCTGACACCGGAGATCGCGCGCGCCGCGATGAACCGGGTGCGCGGCATCCGGGCGATCATGCCGGTGGCCGCGTTCGGTGGTGCACTCGACACGGACGCCTGGGACCATCTGACCGAGGAGACCGGCGTGCCGGTCGTGATCGATGCCGCAGGAGCCTTCGGCAACCAGCGCATCGGCCGCCATACGGTGGTCGCCTACAGCATGCATGCGACCAAGGCGCTGGGTGCCGGGGAGGGCGGCTTCGTCGTCGCGCGCAATGCTGAAATCGTCGCGCGGGTGCGGCGCCTGTCCAATTTCGGCTACATGTCCGCGGGTGGCCTGATCTCGGATATCGGGGTCAATGGCAAGATGAGCGAATACGCCGCCGCTGTCGGGCTGGCGTCCCTCGATCGCTGGCCCGAGATCAGCGCGGCGCGGCGCCGGCTGATGACGACCTACCGGCAGGCGCTGACGGACACCTGCCCGGAGATCGCTCTGCAGGAGCGTCCGGCCGGCGGTGTCTACTCGCTCGGCGTGGTGCGCTTGCCGGACCGGCTGCGCGCAGAAACGGTGGCGGAGTTCCTCGCCTCGCGTGGCATCGGCTCGCGCCGCTGGTACTGCCCGGGCATCTATGCCCACCCCGCATTCCTGTCGCTCACGCAGGCCGATGATCATGTGCTCGTCAAGCATCTGGACCAGCATCTGCTCGGGTTGCCGTTCCACCTCGAGATGAGCCTGGCCGACATCGAGCGGGTGACCAGTGCGCTGCAGGCCATCCTCGCGCTGGGCGGGCGCGGTCGTACTGGCGTCGCCAAGGCGACGCGCAGCAACAGGTCGCGCGGCGCGCACCTGCGCGCGGTGGGCTAGCGATGCCCTCACGTCAGCCGCTGGTGGTGTTCGGCGCCGGCCAGATCGCGGAAGTGGCATGGCACTGCTTCGCGCACGATTCGGACTACGAGGTGGTCGGCTTCACGGTCGACCCGGAGTACCTCACCTCCGACACGCTGCTCGGGCTGCCGGTGCTGCCCTATCCGCAGTCGGTCGTCCGCTGGCCGGCAGCGAGCCATGCGATGTTCGTGGCGATCGCCTACGGTCGCTTGAACCAGGCGCGCGCTGGCATGGTAGCCAGGGTGCAGGCCGATGGCTACCGCTGCGCGAACTACATCAGCTCGCGCGCGCAGGTCGCCGGCGAGGTGGTGCCAGACAGCAATACCTTCGTGATGGAACTGAACAATCTGCAGCCTTTCTCGCGCCTCGGGCGCGACGTCTGGCTGTGGGCGGGCAACCACATCGGACACCACTCGACGATCGGCGACCACTGCTTCCTCGCCTCCCATGTGGTCGTGTCGGGATCGGTCGAGATCGGCGAATCGAGCTTCATCGGCGTCAACGCCACCATCCGTGACAACGTCTGCATCGGCGCGCGCAACGTGATCGGCGCCGGCGTGGTGATCCTCGCCGACACGAAGGACGCCGAGGTGTACATCGGCCCCAGGACCGAAGCCTCGCGCGTGCCCAGCCACCGGCTGCGCGGCATCTGAGCGGAACGACCCTGGATACCGTGATGCCTTCCCCGATCGTGTGCGCACCGGACAGCCATCTGTCCGCCGGTGCCACGGCCACCGGCTGGCACTGGCGCAAGCTCGGGCAGGTATTCGACCCGCGTGCCCATGCCGAGTGGGCCGGCAGCCATGCCCAGGTGCCCACGGTGCTCGTGATGGCCGATCGCCTGCGCGTCTACTACGCCGGCCGCGGTGCCGACGGCCGCAGCTTCCCGACCTTCATCGATGTCGACCGCGACGATCCGACGCGGCTGCTCGATTGTCACCGCTTGCCCGTGCTCGGGCTCGGCGCGCCTGGCACCTTCGACGACGAGGGGGTGATGCCGGCCTGGGTGCATTACCGGGAAGGCCGGGTGTGGATGTACTACAGCGGCTGGAACCGGCGGCT
>CAMDXD010000051.1 GCA_945877995.1 Bordetella parapertussis | reverse complement strand
CGAGACGGTCAACATCATGACCCTCGAGGATCCGGTCGAGTATCCGGTGACGCTGATGCGCCAGACCTCGGTAAACGAAAGCGCGAAGATGGAATTCGCGAACGGTATCCGCTCGATCATGCGCCAGGATCCGGACATCATCCTGGTCGGCGAAGTACGCGACCGAGAAACCGCCGAGATGGCGTTCCGCGCCGCGATGACCGGCCACCAGGTGTTCACCACACTGCACACGAACTCCGCGCTGGGCGCGTTTCCGCGCCTGCTCGACATCGGCATACCGCCCGACATCATGGCCGGCAACATCATCGGCGTGGTCGCGCAGCGGCTGGTGCGGGTGCTCTGCAAGGAATGCCGCGAGCCTTACGTACCCTCGCCGGAAGAACTGCGCCTGATCGCCCGGCCGCTGGGGCAACTGTACCGGCCCGTCGGCTGCACCCACTGCAGCGGCAAGGGTTACCGCGGCCGCACCGCCATAATGGAGATCCTGGTGATGGATGGCGAGATCGACGAACTGGTCGCCCGCCGCGCGACGCTGCGCGAGCTGCGCACCACCGCGATGGCGCGCGACTTCAGGCCGCTCGCCGACGAGGCGATCGAACGGGTGGTCGACGGCACCACCAGCCTGGTCGAAGTGGCGCGCACGGTCGACCTGACCGGCCGCTACAGCTGACGCGGGCCGCGCCGGACCGGACTGGCGAGACACCACCCAGCGATGGCAACCTTCCAGTACAAAGCGGTCGACCGCACCGGGCGCGCCGCACGCGGCACACTCGACGCGATGAACGACGTCGACCTCGAGCTGCGTCTGCGCCGTATGGGGCTCGACATGATCTCGTTCCGGGCGATCGAGCCGCGCAGCATCCACGCACTGGGTTCGGTGAAAAGCCAGGACGTGATCAACCTGGTGTTCGACCTCGAGCAGATCAGCCGTGCCGGCATCCCGATGCTCGACGGCCTGCGCGACCTGCGCGACGGCATCGACAACCCGCGCCTGCGCGAGATCCTCACCTCGGTGGTCGAGGACATGGAGGGCGGGCGAACGCTGTCGCAATGCCTCGAACAGCACGCGGCCATCTTCAACAACGTGTTCGTGAGCCTGGTCCGCGCAGGCGAGCAATCAGGGCAGATGACCGAGGTGCTCGAGAACCTCGGCACGACGCTGCGCATGCAGGACGAACTGAGCGCCCAGACTCGGCGCCTGCTGGTCTACCCGAGCGTGGTGCTGCTGGTGGTGCTGGTGGTGATGGCCTTCCTGTTCACCTATCTCGTACCCCAGGTGACCGGCCTGCTGCGCACGATGGGCATCGCACTGCCGCTGCAGACCCGGCTGATGATCGGCGTGTCGGAGGTGGTGCGCGGCTACTGGCCCCTGCTGCTCGCAGGGCCGATCGTCGTGGCGATAGCGGCGGTGTCGCTGGTGCGCACGAGCGACCGCGCGCGCCTGGCATGGGATTACCTGAAACTGCACGTGCCAGTCACCGGGCCGCTGCTGCAGAAGGTGATCATGGCGCGCTTCGCCAACGTGTTCGCGCTCCTCTACCGATCCGGCATCACCATCCTCGATGCACTTCGCACGAGCGAGGCGATCGTCGACAACCGGGTGATCAGCGAATCGATCGCGCGCGCCGGCAGCCAGATCAACGCAGGCGTCAGCCTGACCGATGCCTTCCGCGACCTGGGCACCTTCCCGCCACTCGTGATCCGGATGCTGCGGGTGGGTGAGACGACCGGAGCGCTCGACACCGCCCTTGCCAACGTCACGTACTTCTACAATCGGGACGTGCGCGAATCGATCGAACGCGGACTCAAGCTGCTCGAGCCGGCACTGATCTTCGTGCTCGGCATGTCGCTGCTGCTGATCATGTGGGCGGTGCTTTCGCCGGTGTACGACATCCTGGGCAAACTGAAGCTGTGACCTCCCTTCCCTCGACTATCGATGTACTCGTTCCGACCCGGCCGGCCGGCGCTTGCCGCGCGCGCGTGCGCACGGGGGGAGGCTGACATGGCGATCGGCGAACGGCTGCTGCTCTGCGTCGGCTCGGCCCAGGCCACGCTCGGCCGCTGGCGCCGCAACCGGCTGGTCGGTTGCGAAACCTTCGCCAGCGACGAGGACGGGCTGCGGCGCCTGGGCGTGGCCCTCGCGGCCGATCGCCGGCTGCCGATCCAGGTGCTGGTCGACGCGGTCGAAGAGGATTACCGCACCGAACTGCTGCCGCATGTCGGCGGCAGGGAACGTACGGTGATGGTCCAGCGCAGGCTGCGCCAGCTGTACCGGACTTCTCCTTACCACGCGGCGGTTCGGCAGGGACGCCAGGCCGACCAGAGGCGCGATGACCGCTACCTGTTCGCCGCCCTGACGAACGCAGAGCTGTTCGCGCCCTGGGCGGAAGTAATCGAAGAGGCAAGGATCGCATTCGCCGGCCTCTACCTGCTGCCGCTGGTGATGACCTCGCTCGCCGAACGGCTCGGCATCGATCGCGCGCCGACGCTGGTGATCACCGCGACCGCCAGCGGCCTGCGCCAGACCTTCATCGAGGACGGGCAGCTGCGGGTCAGCCGCCTCACGCCACTGGCACGCAGCGCCAGCCGCAGCGCAGCCGATCACGGTGGCATCGGCATGCTGGTCGAAGAGGTGGGTAATACGCGGCTTTACCTCGAAGCCCTGAAGCTGCGCGGACGCGACGATCCCCTGTCGGTCACGCTGGTCGACATCGATGACAGCCTCATGGCGGCGGCCACCACGCTCGAACAGCAGGGCAACAACATCCTCTGCGTACGCATCGGCGCGGCAACCCTCGTGCAGAAGCTGCCGCTGTCGGCGCAGATGCTGGCAGACAGCCCGGACGCACTAGCGCTGACGCTGCTCGGCCTGCATTCCCCGTCCGCCAACCTGGCGCCCGCGCCGTCGATGCACCGGTTCCGGGTCCTGTCGACACAGCGTTGGCTCCATGCGGCGACCGGGGCGATCGGCGCGGCGGGCATCGCGTTCGCACTCACCAACGTCTGGCAGCAACACCAGTCCACAGCGCAGGCCGAAGCGCGGCACAGCGAAATGCTGCGCTGGCAGGCGCAGTATCTCGCCGTCACGCGTCAGTTCCCGGCAACGCCCGCGCCGCTCGAGACGCTGCAGCGGACCGTCGACGCCGCCCGCACGATCGCGGCGCAGACGCGGACGCCGGAGCGCGCGTTCGCGGTGGTCTCGGCCGCGCTGGATGCGCAGTCCGAGATCGGCCTGCGCCGCCTGACCTGGCGCATGGGCGAACCGATGGCGGACACCGACACCCCGCGCAGCGGCGCGCCGCGCCCCGCGCCCGGGCAGCCGAGCGGCGCGCGCGTCGAGAGCATCGCGATCGATGCGGAGGTCGTCGGGTTCTCCGGCGACCTCCGCACTGCAATTGCGAGCATCGAAGGCTTCGCACAGCGGCTGCGCGAGGACGCCCGGGTGCAATCGGTCGTCATCGCGCGCCTGCCGTTGAACCTGAACCCGGGCGCCAGCCTGTCCGGCAACACGCAGGAGCGCACCGAACAGGGTGGTGGTTCCACGTTCCGGCTGCTGGTGCAGTTACGCAAGGCCTCGTCGTGAGTACGAAAGGCAGATCGCCCTACACCTTGGCCGCGCTGCTGCTGGCGACCGTGACGGTCGCGGCCTGCGCGATCGGCTGGTACACCTACCGGCTCGCCGAGAACGGGCGCGTCGCGGCAGACAGGCAGCAGCGCGCGCTCGACGAGGCGCGGCTGCGCTACCAGCGCTCCGGCGAGGAACGGGACCTGCTCACCCGCTATGCACCCGAATACAGGGCGCTGGACGGCAATGGCTTCATCGGTGCAGAGCAGCGCGTGAACTGGATCGACAGCCTGCGCGTGGCCGGCGAATCGGTGCGGCTGCCAGGCGTGCAATACCAGATCGGCGCACAGGCGCCCTACCGCCTGCCGGAACTGCCCGACGCGCCGCTCGCACAGTCGCCGATGACCATCGAACTGCGGCTGGCGCACGAGGGCGACCTGATGAGATTCCTGCGTGCGCTGGCAGCCGAGCGGGCGGGCGTGTTCCTGCTGAACGAATGCACGCTCGAGCGTCTGGCCACCGATCCGGTCGGGGGCGGGCAGCCGAACCTGCGTGCCGACTGCGAACTGTCCTGGGTCTCGGTGCCGAGGCCGGCCGGAGCGGCGCGATGAATGCCCTGGGCAGCCGGGTCCCGTGCGCATGGCCGCCGACGATAGCCGCGGCGGTCGCGCTGACGGCGACGTTGTGCGCCGCAACCGGCGCTGCAGTCGCGCAGGACGGCTTCGGCCGGTTGTTCTTCACGCCCGCGCAGCGCGCGCAACTCGACGAGTCGCGGCGCCGTCCGACCGCGCAACCGGCGCGCACCGTCCCGGGTGCGCCGGCGCCGGTGCAGCCGCAGTCGCTCTCGGTGGACGGCATCGTCCGGCGCAACGATGGACAGGCGACCGTATGGCTGAACCGGGCGCCGACCGCGGCGCCGCAGACCGGCGGCACGGTCCGGATCGGTCCGGTGCGCGATGCCGCCGACGGCGCAGACCTGCGCCTGCCCGACAGCGGCCGCCGCGTCCGGATCAAGGTAGGACAGGAAGTCGACATACAGTCAGGCCGGGTGCAGGAACGCTACCGGCAGCCGGTGCCGGCGACCGCACCGCCCGCAGCGCCGGGCGCAGCCACGCAGGCGACAGACACGGCAAACCTGCCCGGATCGGGTACGGCGGGCACGGACGGCCAGCCCGCGCCTGCCACGCGCGGGGATGCGCCACGCGAGCCGGCGCGTGACGCGGCCGTCGAGCGGCTGTTGCGCGAACTCGGGCGCAGGCTCGACGAACCACCGCGCGAACCGGCGCGTGCCGGGGATCCGGCCCGGTGAGCCGTCCGATGGACACCTCGATCGACGGACGCAGGCGCACCCGGGCACCCGGCGTGGCGCGGCGACAGTCAGGTATCGCGCTGATCGCATTGGTGGTGTTCATCGGCATCGCGACCGCGGTGTACGTCGTGCGCAGCCTGGATGCGGACGCCGTGATTACCCGGCAGAACCAGCGCAATGCAGAGGTGCTGCAGTCGGCACGCGAGGCACTGCTCGCCTACGCGGCCACCGATGCCAACCGCCCCGGAGCGCTACCCTGTCCGGACATCGACGGTGATGGGCGGGCGCTGCCCGGGATCGAGTACGTCGGCAACGGATGCCAGTCCTACATCGGGCGGCTGCCCTGGGCACTGCTGCGCATCCCGGAGCTGCGCGACGCGAGCGGCGAACTGCTGTGGTACGCGCTTTCGCCCGGTTTCCGCGATGCAGGTCCCGTCACCGGCAATCCCGGATTCGTCAATCCGGACACCCCGGCGCTGCTCACGATCGACGGCTTGCCCGGAACCTTCGGCGCGATCGTGTTCGCGCCCGGCGCAGCCATGCAGGGACAGGTGCGCAGCGGCCTGGGGTTCAATGCGCTGGTCAACTACCTGGACGGGGTGAACGCCACCTCCACCCTGCAGTTTTCGGCCGCACTGCCCGACACGGCGTTCAACGATCGCCTGCTACCGGTGTCCGGCACCGACATGGTGGCGATCGCGCAACGCCGGGTGTCGAAGGAGATTGCCGCCGCGCTGGACCAGTATTTCGAGGTCTACCGGTTCCTGCCTTCGCCGGCGACGTTCGACGACGTGCAATGCGTCACCCCGGGCTTCGTGCCAGCGGGGGGCTGCCAGCCGGCGCCGGGCGTGCTGGCCGGACGTCTTCCGGGCTCGGTCACCCCTGATGCGTATGCATCGGCAGGGTCCGGCCTGCGCAGCGCGCTCCTTAATGGAAACACGGTCCCGCCAGCCCAGTACGATGTGGTCTGGTTCCAGATCCAGCGCTGGCGCGAGCACGTCGTCTACATCGTGTCGCCGAACTGTGCGGGGCCACCAGCGAACGACTGTGCCACGGGCACGCTCAACGTGCGCGCGCCATCGGGCAATGTCGACAACGCGCGGTTCGCGCTGATGATGGGCGGGGCTGCCGGTGTCGGCCAGTCCCGTACGACCGCCGCCGACAAGTCCGAGCTGTCCAACTACCTCGAGGGGCCGGCGCTGTCGGCGGCACAGTCGCTGGCCGCGGGCGCCGTTCCAGCGCAGATCCTGGTGCCGGCCGGCACGGTCACGGCAGTGCAGGGCGGCAGATGAAGAGGGCGCTTCGCGGCAGGCCGGCGCAGGCACGTACCAGGGCACGCGGTGTGTCGCTGGTCGAACTGGCGATCGGGCTGCTGATCCTGTCGTTGATCATCGGCGGGCTGCTGGTGCCGCTCGCCAGCCAGGTCGAGCAGGGCCGCGTGAGCCAGACCCAGCGCCAACTGGACGAAATCCGGGAGGCGTTGATCGGTTTCGCGCTTGCGAACGGACGCCTGCCCTGCCCGGCATCGGCGGCATCCAATGGCGTCGAGAGTCCAGCCGGCGGCGGCGCCTGTACCAATCCGTGGAACGGATTCGTCCCGGCGGTCACGCTCGGGCTGTCGCAGGTGGATGCGCAGGGCTACACGGTCGACGCATGGGGCCTGGCCCAGAACCGGATGCGCTATGCGGTTACCACAGCCAACGCCAGCGCGTTCACGACAGCCGGCCAGATGCGCACGACAGGCATGCCCGGCCTGGCACCCGACCTGCGCGTCTGCAGTTCCGGGGCCGGCATCACCGGTGCCGGCAATGCGGCGAACTGCGCGGCGGCCGACGTACTGTCGCAGAACGCCGTCGCCGTCATCTATTCGCTGGGCCCAAACGCAGCCTCGGGTGGCCTGTCGACCGATGAAGTGCAGAATCCGAATCCGAACAGCGCCAACAACGATCGCGCGTTCGTCAGCCGCGTGCGTGGCGCACCCGGCACCGCTGCGGCCGAATTCGACGACCTCGTGACCTGGTTGTCCCCGAACATTCTCTATTCGCGGCTGGTCATGGCTGGCCAGTTGCCCTGACAGGGTTCGCGCCCGCCGGTGGCTGCACCTGCCCCGGTTGCTTGCGCTCCGCATGCAACCGCGACGATCAGCGCGCGGGCGCCAGCGTGAAGCGCACTGCACCAGCCTGGTTGCTCGACAGCTGCAGCTCGAAGCCGTGCTCCATTGCCAGCCGGGCCACCTGGTAGAGGCCGACACCGAGGCCGTTGCGCGACGCGACCGGCTCCGCCAGCAGGCGCTCGGCGATGGCCAGCTCGACCGCAGCACCACTATCGGTCACCGAAAGCTGTACACCGTCGAGCACGGACAGTTCGATGTGTACGCTGACCGCCGGGTCCAGCTGGCGCTTGACCCATGCGTTCTGCAGCAGGTTGTCCACCGCGCAGTCGAACAATTCGAGCGGCAGCAGGCTGCCATCCAGCGCGCCGCGGCTCGACAGGTGCAAGCCATCCTGGTCGACCCGGCGCTGCAGCGCCCGCCACCAATGGCCGGCGTCGACCTGGGTCATCGTGCGTACTTGCGGCTGTGCGAGCTTGTCGAGCGTGCGTTCCAGCCGCTGGGCGATCTGCGGCAACTGCCGGCGCATCAGGGCCTGCAGTTCGACCCCGCGTGCAGCATCGCTCGACTCCACCGCGGCGCACAGCACCTGCAGCGACTGCAGCAGGTTCTTCACGTCATGGGTCAGGCGCGCACCGGTCTCGTGGATGGCATGTTCGTACGCATGCTTGCGCTCGCGCTGCTCGCGCCGTTTCGCATCGTAGAAATCGCCGAGCAGTTGCGCCAGCAGCGCGGCATGGAGGTTCAGCGCGGGCGTCGGCTGCATCTGCGTGTACAGCTCCAGCGACAGGCCGCGCGCGGACAGCTCGATGCGATGGCGCGTCACGACACCGAGGGTGCCGGTGCTGCCGGCCGCGCGCCAGCGCACTCCCGCGGCCCAGGGCAGCCTCGACAGCTCTGCGATCGCCCCCTGCAGAAAACGCTCCGGGTCGCGCTGGCGTTCGGCCAGCAGCGCAAGGCTGCGCATCCAGTTCTCGAATGGCAGCCCGACCGACAGCAGGTGCCCTGAGATCACCTGATTAAGGCCACCGAATCCGCCGCGCGGGTTCCATAGCCACGACAGGACCACCAGCAGCGCAGCAATCGCGATCAGTGCCTGCGCAAGCGTCAAGAGGTGGTTCTCCTCGCCGCGGATCGAGCCGAGCACCAGGCTGCCCAGCACCAGCGCGGCGACCAGCAGCAGAAGCAGCATCGAATACACCAGGTCGATGACCACCGGGACCTGTACCTGCTGCGCTGCCGGTTTCTGCGCGGGCGCATGCGGGCGCATCGCTCCTGCCGCAATCGCGATCAACGGCAGCACGAACTGCACGACCGCCGTCAGCAGCCCGGGCAGCGCGCCGCCCGGGCCCAGCCGCGGCACCACCCACAGCAGCAGCAGGCCGAGCAGGAAGGACGATGCAAGCAGGGTAACGGCGCGCTCGCGCGGTTCGCCCGTGCCCGGCACCTGGCCGGCGATCAGCGCGAACAGCACGCAGATCCACAGTGCGGCGAGCCACCACGTCGCCAGCAGTGCAAACCCGACCCCGGCTGCGACGAGCGCAAGGACCGAGCCGGGATCGATCCGGCGCTGTGCACGCCACAGCGGCTGCCAGATCAGGAACAACCCGATGTGGGTCAGCCACAGCGCACGCGCCCACCATGCGTCGATATCCCAGGCGAGCGCCGCATGCAGCGCCAGCAGCATCATCGACAGCACCCATTGCGGCTGCCTGCTCGACAGCCGGAACAGGGGATCGCCGGACACAGCCCTGCGCTCGATCAAGGCATCCCCGCGCGCGCGCGCGCCGCTGGCTGGAGGTCCCGGGCGCAGGGCAGCACACCCGATGCGGTGCCGGGCGCCCGGCGCGGGTTCGATCGCGGTACGCTTGAAGCCGTCGATGCGCACGGCGCGGGCGCCCGCCCGTCTGCCGGCGCAGTTCGCCCGGAGCCACCCGCATGCAGCCCATCCATGTCCGTCCAGCATAGTCCGGAACCGACCGCCGCCCATGGCCCTGGGCAGGGCAGACGACTGCTCGCGGTGATCCGCTTCACCCTGCTGGAGGCCTGTCGATCGCCGCTGCCGTGGCTGCTGCTGGCGGCGCTCGGCTGTGCGCTGGCCGCGAGCGGATTCGCTGCCTCGCTGGCGCTCACCGAGGGCGTACGCTTCCAGGCCGCGCTGCTCGGTGGCGGAGTCCGCATCGCGTGGGTGTTCATCCTCGCAGTCTATGTCATCGCAAGCCTCGCCCGCGAGATGAACGAACGCGGCTTCGAGGTCGCACTCGGGCTGGAACTCGACCGCGTGACCTGGGTGCTCGGCAAGCTCGCCGGATTCCTGCTCCCCGCCCTCGCTTCGACGCTGCTGCTCCTTCCCGTGCTCGCGACGATCGCATCGCCCGCCGGTGCCGCAGCATGGTGCCTGTCGCTCGCGTTCGAGCTGGCAATCGTCGTCGCCGCCGCGCTGTTCTTCACCCTCAGCCTGGGCAGCGTGCCGGCTGCGGCCGTGCTGACAGCAGGTTTCTACCTGCTCGCACGGGCCATCGACGCGCTGCTGCTGATCGTATCGTCTTCACCGCTGATCGCCCCCGGCGCGTGGCGCGCATTCGCCGAGTCCGCGCTCGGCGCATTCGCATGGCTGCTGCCCGCGCTCGGACGCTACGCGCAGGGCAGCTGGCTGGCCGACCAGGGGCCAACCGCAGCGGCACTGGCGCTGATGGGACTGCAGTGCGCGGCCTATGTCGCCCTCCTCTCGGCGGCGGCCCTCGCAGACTTCCATCGGCGTGACCTGTGAACAGCCTGCGCTGGCCATCCCGACTTGCGTCCGATCGGGCGCAGCGCCCGTGGCGGGCAGTGCCGGCACCGATCCGGATGGCGCTGGCGGTGGCGCTTTGCACACAGCTGGCCACCCATGCGCTCATCCCCGCCCCGCTGGCCCGCGCGCAAGACCTGGCGGATCCGCCCTCGGTCGCCACGATGCGGGCGGCGGCGCTGGGCGACCGCATGCCGCTGGCGCAACTGGCCACGCTGCGTCTCCAGTCGTTCGACAACCAGCCAGGCATCAGCATCCCGTTTGCAGAACTCGACTACGGCAAGGTCGTGCGCTGGCTGTCGATGCTGTCCGACCTCGACCCGGACAGCCAGTATCCCTTCCTGCTGGCGTCGCACGTCTATGCATCGGTCCCGGATCCGACGCGCCAGCGCGAGATGCTGGCGTTCATCCACGAGCGGTTCGCGGCCGACCCGTCCCGCCGCTGGCGCTGGCTTGCCCATGCAGCCATCGTGGCTCGTCACCGGCTGGGCGACCTGCCACTGGCGATACGCTATGCCCGGGCGATCACCGAGCACGCGACCGGGCCTTCGGTACCCGGCTGGGCCAGGCAGATGTCGGTCCTGCTGTTGGCCGATACCGGAGAGCGCGAGGCAGCGAAGATCCTCCTCGGCGGGCTGCTGCAGGCCGGTTCGGTGACCGACCCCAAGGAGTTGCGCTTCCTGCTGGAACGGCTCGAACCCACGACTGGTCGCTGACTTTTCGACACACATGTCGATATCTCGACGATCGGAGGCGCTGGTTTTATGCAGTTTCGCGCGCTGACAGAGTCCGTCCCTGACGTATCGCGGCCTTATGCGGATTTCCGCACGGTGCCAGCAAGTCTTACTTCACGGAAACTGCGAATCTCGCTTGCAATGGCACCGGACCACCGGTTCGGCACGGCTCTTGCGAGATAGTTGCAGCCTGCCCGTTGGCAGCGACGGCAAAGGAAACCTTTCATGCGTATGAATCAACGTGGCTTTACCCTGATCGAGATCGCGATCGTGCTGGTCATCATCGGCCTGCTGCTGGGCGGCGTGCTGAAGGGCCAGGAGCTGATCACCAGCGCCCGTGTGCGCAACCTGATCTCCGTCCAGGATGGCGTCAAGGCGGCTTTCTTCGGTTTCCAGGATCGGTTCCGCGCGTTTCCCGGCGACTACAGCCAGGCCTCGCAGAACATCGCGAACATGACGACCACGTGCGGCGGCGGCAATGGCAACGGTAACGGCGTGATCGATGCGACGCCGGTGCTCGAGTCGGTACTCGCCTGGGAACACCTGTCGAAAGCGGGGTTCATCACCGGGACGTTCGACTGCAACACGACCGAGTCGCTGACGACCACGCCGACCAACCCGTACAACGTCTTCCTCCAGTTGGTATTCGATGGCGCCTACGGACCGACAAACGCCAGCGCCCAGCGCCACAACCTGAAGACGGGCGCACAGATTCCAGTCGAGATCATCGCCGAGGTCGATCGCAAGATCGATGACGGCAGGCCGTTCTCCGGGTCGTTCCAGTTCTCGACGTACCGTGGCAATGGTGCGGCGGCGCCACAGGTCGGCGGCGCCGCGGCACCGTCCTGCGCGAACACGGCCGGCCCGCCGCAAGGCATCTGGAACTCGACGGTCGGTGAGTCGAACTGCGGAGGCGCCGTCGTCTTCTGACCGGGCCTGACTGCAGCAGGCGCCTCAGGCGCCCTGCACCAGCCGGATTTCCGCGGCGGCCACCGCCGCGGCGTCTCCACGCAGCACGATGACGTCGCCCTCGCGCAGTTCGGTGTCGGGTGACGGATGCAGTTCCCGCTCCCCGCGCCGGCGAATCGCGCTGACATCGGCGAGCAGCGTATCGAGCCCGAGGTCGCCCAGGCGGCGACCGATGGCGCGCGAACCGCGCACCAGCGCGACCGAATGCAGGAACACATCGTCCGTGCCCTCGCCTGGCTGGTCGCTGGCGCCATGGAAGAAGCCGCGGAACAGACCATAGCGCTCCTCGCGCGCGCTGCGGATGCGCCGAAGCACGCGATTGAGCGGTACGCCCAGCACCATCAGCGCGTGCGAGGCCAGCATCAGGCTGCCTTCCATGATCTCGGCCACGACCTCGGCCGCACCGGCAGCCTTCAGGCGATCGATGTCGGTATCGTCGATGGTACGGACGATCACCGGCAGCCCGGGACGCAGTTCATGCACCACCTCGAGGATACGCAACGCCGAGTGCACGTCCGCATAGCTGATTACCAGTGCCCGCGCGCGCGCCAGGCCGGCGGCCTGCAGCACCTCGCGCCGCGCGGCGTCGCCGAACACGACATGTTCGCCGGCCGCCGCCGCCTCGCGAACCCGCACCGGATCGAGGTCGAGCGCGAAGAACGATACCTGCTCGGCCTCGAGCAGCCGCGCCAGGTTCTGTCCGCTGCGGCCATAGCCGCAGATGATCACGTGGCGGTCGGCGACGATCGTCTGCGAAGCGATCTGCGTGAGCTGCATCGCACGGCTCATCCAGTCGGAGCCGCGCCAACGGCGCACCAGGTGTTCACTGTGCTCGATGATGAACGGCGCGGCGATCATCGACAGGACCATCGCGGCCAGCACCGGCTGCATCACGTCTGGCTCCAGCGTGCCCTGCCCGCGCGCGAGCGTGAGCAGCACGAACCCGAACTCCCCGGCGGGCGCCAGCGTGAGGGCGACCCGCAGCGACACGCCGGAATCGGTGCGCGTGGCCGCCATCACGCCGATCAGCACGAGCGCCTTGACGGCGAGCATCGCCACCAGCACGCCGGTGACAAGCAGCAGGTGCTGCACGATCCACACAAGATCGACCAGCATGCCGACGGTGATGAAGAACAGGCCGAGCAGGATGTCGCGGAACGGCTTGATGTCCTCCTCGACCTGGAAGCGGTACTCGGTCTCGGAGATCAGCACGCCAGCCACGAACGCGCCCAGGGCGAGCGACAGACCCATGCTCGCGGTGAGGTAGGCCAGGCCGAGCGTGATCAGCAGCACGTTCAGCACGAACAGTTCCGACGATTTCTGACGCGCGACGAGGTGGAACCAGCGGCGCATCAGCGGCTGTCCCAGCTTCAGCAGGAGCACCAGCGTGACGGTGATCTTGGCCAGCGCCAGCGCGAGGCTGGCTGGCAGGTCACCCGCAGGCGCTGCCAGCGCCGGGATCAGCACCAGCATCGGCACCACGGCCAGGTCCTGGAACAGCAGCACGCCGATGATCCGGCGTCCGTGCTCCGAATTGAGTTCGAGACGCTCGGACAGGGTCTTCGCCAGTATGGCCGTCGAGGACATCGACAGCGCACAGCCCAGCACGATCGCGGCCTGCCAGGTCATCGCGCCTCCGGCCAGCAGCCCGGCGCCGGCCGCGATCGTACCGGTGGCCAGCAGGGTGAACCCGACCTGCGCGCCGCCCAGCCCGACGACGAGGCCGCGCATCGCGATCAGCCGTGGCAGGCTGAACTCGAGGCCGATGGTGAACATCAGGAACACGATGCCGAACTCGGCGAGATGGCCGACGCCATCGGAATCGGGCATCAGGCCCAGCGCGTTCGGCCCGACCGCGATGCCGACGATCAGGTAACCGAGCAGCGGCGGCAGCTTGACCGAGCGGCAGATCACCACCACCACGACGGCGGCAGCCAGCAGGGTCAGAACGAAACGGAGGGTACTGTCCATGCGACTGCGCGGGCCGGGCGTATGGTGCTCGATGGTAACATCTGCACCAGATGAATCCGCCCGACGCTTCCACCGAGGCCCACGCTGCCTTGCCCGTAGACCCAGCATCTGCCGCCACGCCGGCCGGCCCCGTGCGCGCCACCGAGAAGGCCCTCGTGCTGGCGCGCCGGGTCCTCGAGATCGAGTCGGCTGCGGTAGCGGCGCTGGCGTCCCGGATCGATGACGGCTTCCTGCACGCGCTCGACATCGTGCTCGCATGCCGGGGCCGCGTGGTGGTCAGCGGCATCGGCAAGTCCGGCCATATAGCGCGCAAGATCGCGTCGACGATGGCCAGCACCGGAACGCCCGCATTCTTCGTGCACCCGGCCGAAGCCATGCACGGCGACCTCGGCATGATCACCCGCGACGACGTGCTTGTCGCGCTGTCCTACTCGGGAGAGACCGAGGAACTGCTGCGTATCGTGCCGGTCATCAGGCGGCAGGGCGCACGCCTGATCGTGATAACCGGCAACCCGCGCTCGGCGCTGGCGCGGGAAGCCGATGCATTGCTCGACGCCAGCGTCGCAGAAGAGGCCTGTCCGCTCGGGCTTGCGCCGACAGCCAGCACCACGGCCGCGCTGGCCTTCGGCGATGCGCTGGCCGTGGCGCTGCTCGATGCACGTGGTTTCGGCCCCGACGATTTCGCGCGTTCGCATCCCGGCGGCAAGCTGGGGCTGCGCCTGCTCACGCATGTAGCCGACGTGATGCGCACCGGGAACGCGCTGCCGCTGGTGGCGCCGACGGCAACGCTGTCGGCGGTGATCGTCGAGATCAGCCGCAAGGGCATGGGGCTGGCGCTCGTCGTCGATGACGGACAGAAGCTGCTGGGCGTGTTCACCGACGGAGACCTGCGCCGCCTGATCGACCGGGTCTCCGACCTGCGAAGCATCACGATCGACGGCGTGATGAGCCGGACGCCGCGCTCGATCGGCGCGCAGGCGCTCGCGGTCGAAGGTGTTGCCTTGATGGAGCAACACCGCATCAACCAGTTGCCGGTGGTCGACACCGACAACCGCGTCGTCGGTGCGCTGAACATGCACGACCTGTTCGCCGCGGGCGTGGTGTGAAGCCGCCGGCCCGGCAGGCTGCGCTCGCGCACCGCTGGCAGCAGATCCGCCTCGCCGTGTTCGACGTCGATGGCGTGCTTACCGACGGCACGCTGGCCATCGCCGCGCAGGGCCCGGAGAGCATCGAGACGAAGACCTTCCACGTGCTCGACGGCCACGGCATGAAGCAGGTGGTGCAGGCAGGCGTCGAAGTGGCCTGGATCTCCGGGCGCAATTCGCCGGTGGTGGCGGCGCGCGCGCGCGAACTCGGCGTGACCCGACTGCACCAGGGCATCGGCGACAAACTGCCGGTCCTGCAGGCGATACTGGATGAACTGGCGATCGATTTCGACCAGGTGCTCTGCATGGGCGACGACCTGGCCGACCTGCCCCTGATGCGCC
>CAMDXD010000050.1 GCA_945877995.1 Bordetella parapertussis | reverse complement strand
GTTGATCCGGTTGAGCAACGGACGCGGCAACTTCGATGACGCGAACACGCCGTACCAGACATCGAACTCGTAACCGGGGAGTCCCGCCTCGGAAAGCGTCGGCATGTCCGCTGCCGCAGTGCTGCGCTTCGCGCCGGTAACCCCGAGCGCGCGTACCCGGCTGACGCGGGCATGCGGCATCAGCGTGCCGATGCCCGCGAGCAGTATCTGGACTTCGCCCGCCAGCAGGGCCGTCGTACCCGGCCCGGTGCCCTTGTAGGGCACGTGCACGATATCGACGCCGGCCGTCACGCGAAAGAGCTCCATCCCCATGTGTGCCGCCCCGCTCACCCCGCCCGAACCGAAGCGCAGTTCGCCCGGCCGCGCCTTTGCGAGCTGGATCAGGTCGGTGACCGATTTCGCTGCGACGGACGGATGCACCGCCATCACGAATGGCTGGCTGCCAACGATGACGACCGGGGCCAGATCACGCTCGACATCGAATGGCAGGCGCTTGTACAACGCGGGGGCGAACGTGATGCCAAGGCTTTGCATCAACAGGGTGTGGCCATCCGGCACGGACTTCGCCGCGATGTCGGTGGCGATCACGCCGCCGCCCCCGGGACGGTTGTCAACCACCACCTGCTGCCCCCACAAGTCCGTCAAGCCCTGCGCCAGCAAGCGCCCAATGATGTCGGTGCCACCACCCGCCGCAGATGCGGCCAGCACCCGCACTGGACGTTCCGGGAACGTGGCGCTGTGCGACGGGCCGGGCAGCAGCCCGGAAAAAAGAACGAGGATGGCAATCGCTCTCGCGATCGGCGATCTGGCCATGCATATCTCCTTCAGGAACACGGCCGGCCGATCAGGACACGCCGTGCGCGATCATAGACTTCAGTGCTTCCAGGTTCGCCACGTCCATCGGGATGTCACACGTGTTGATCCGGCGGTCGAGTTCGGTGACTGCGTCGTTCGCAGGCGTCTGGATGCCAAGCTCTCTTCCCTTCGATGCCACCAGCCCACTGATGAAGGCGATCTCGCTGATCCGCCCCTTCAGGTGGTCGTGGATCGGCGCGGTACGCCCGCCGCCCACATGCGACATCAGCGTCTTCATGGTGGTGACCAGGTTCTCGTCGCTGGTGCCGGCGAACTCGTCGGCCCGGATGCCGAACAGCGGCTGCATCCGGTAGCCCAGCGCCGCACCCACCGCCATCGCTTCGCGCCCGAGACTTACCGAAAGGTCGAGCATCCCGGGAAGTGCAACGGCTTCGAAATTGCGCAGACCGAACAGGCTGAATGGACCCATCGTCATGGCATTGGCAATCAGCTTCGTCCATTTCGCGCCTGCGATGTTGTTGCTCACCTCGCAGCGGCCGACATTGCCGATCAGCGCGGCGATGTCTCGTGCCCGCTGCGTGTAGCTGCCATCGAGCTCGCCTACCGTGAACCACGTGCCCTCGCGCGTCGTATTGCGCTGGATCCGGCCTGGCGTGAACAGTTCGGCCTGCAATTCGACCACGCATCCGACCACGCGCGGCGCGCCGATGATGGAGGCGATGGTGTCGTCGTTCATCCCGTTCTGCGTCCCCACGATCGTGCCGGTGGGCTTGAGAAACGGCTTGATGAATTCCGCCAGCCAGCGCGTGTCGTTCGACTTGGCCGCGAGCAGGACGATATCGAACGTGAGGTTCTCGCCCGCCACGTCGCACAGGTCGAGCGCCTTCACTGGCACATGGAAGGCCGACTCCTTGAACGCGACGTGCAGGCCGTTCATCTTCATGGCCTGCACATGGGCAGGCCACTGGTCGATCAGCGTCACGTCATGGCCGGCCAGGGTCAGGTCGGCGCCGATGCTGCTGCCGATCGCTCCCGTACCGAGTACCGCGATCCTGTTTCCCATGCTTCTCCGTTGCGTGTCGCCGCCTGGTGTGCCGTGTGGCTGCCAGCGGCAGCACCTGTGAACGTATGGCAACGCCGGAGGCGCGTCAAGCTTGCAACGGCTATCGACTGTATCGACAGGACCTATCCATGGGATCGCCCGGGCACGAAGACTCCGGCTTGACGCCGCCGAGCGCTGTGCTGGAAGATGCTCGGCATACCTGTACGAACGGGGGTTCGAGCGGCATGCGTCATGATTCGGTTCACTGCAGTTTCCTTCGCGCCGCCCTGCCGCTGGCTGCCGCGCTCTGCGCGGCCCCAGTGCACGCAGGCTGGCCCGACAAGCCGATCCGCATCGTCGTCCCCTTCCCCGCCGGCGGCAGCACCGATAGCGTCGCTAGGCTGAGCGCCGAG
This sequence comes from Bordetella parapertussis, assembly GCA_945877995.1. Classification (GTDB taxonomy): domain Bacteria; phylum Pseudomonadota; class Gammaproteobacteria; order Burkholderiales; family CAIKXV01; genus CAIKXV01. The sequence goes on along the minus strand of CAMDXD010000050.1, from coordinate 12,735 downwards.
TGGCTGGCACGCGTGCTCGCGCAACCGGTCACGGTCGAGAACCGCACTGGCGCCAGCGGCACCATCGCCGCCGAGTTCGTGGCCCAGTCCCCGCCCGATGGACACACGCTGTTCATGGCCTCGCTCGCGCAGATGTCGATCGTGCCGCAGATGGGCAAGGTGCGTTACGACCCGTTCAAGAGCTTCGCGCCGATCTCGGTGATCTCGACCAGCTTCTTCGCGCTCGGCGTGCATCCGAGCCTGCCGGCGAAGAGCATCCCGCAGTTGGTCGCGCTGGCGAAGGCCAACCCGGACAAGCTGTCCTACGGCTCATCGGGCAATGGTTCGGCGGCGCACCTGACCATGGCGCTGTTCCTGTCGCGTGCCGGCGTGAAGATGACGCATGTGCCGTACAAGGGCGTCGCCCCGGCGATCGCGGACCTGGTCGGCGGCCATGTGCCGATGGTGTTCGGCAGCGTGTCCGAGGTGCTGCGCTACTACAAGGGCGGCAAGCTGCGCGTGCTCGGCGTGTCGAGCGACAAGCGCCTGGCGCAGATGCCGGAGGTGCCGACTGTCGCCGAACAGGGATTCCCCGGCTACCGGGTGATCACCTGGAACGGACTGGTCGCGCCGGCGGCGGTACCGCGCGACGTGCTGTCGGTGATCGTCAATGCAATCCGGCCGGCATGCAAGGATGCCGGGTTCAACACGAAGTTCGACGCGATGGATGCCGACGCCTGGTGCAGCACACCCACCGAGTTCGTGGACATGCTGCGCGCCGACTGGACGAAATGGGGCGAGGCGGTGAAGTTCTCGGGCGCCACGACGGAATAGGCGCCGGGGGAGAAGATCAGGCCGGTTCGAACTTCACCACACCGACGCCCTCGGCAACGGTCTCGAACACCGCCTTCACCGGCATCCCCACCCGGACCGCGTCCGGCGCGCAGTTGACGAGGTTGCTCATCAACCGTCCGCCCTCTTCGAACTCGACGATCGCGATCACATAGGGCAGGTCGGCGCGGAACGCCGGGTCAGGCGCACGATGTACGACGGTGTGCGAGAACACCGTCCCGCGTCCGGCTGTCTGCACCCACTCGAACGAGACGCTGCCGCAGGCGCAAGCGGCGCGGGTGGGGGCATGGTGCCTGCCGCATTCAAGGCACCGGCGCAGGCGCAGGACGCCTTCGGCGCAGCCGGCGAAAAACGGCCGGTTGGCGTCGGTGGGAGTAGGCACCGGCTTCGAGGGCGGCGGACCGGCGGGGCGCGCCGGCTTCGCGCCGTCTGCGGCCGCTTTCGGACCGGGTGTACCGGCAGGGACAGGATCAGTCATCGGTCTTTCCTCATTTGCCCAGGATCAGCGTGCAGGACAGCGACATCGGTCCACCGATGCCGTGTGCGAGTGCGAGCTTCGCGCCCTGCACCTGGTTGATGCCCGCGTCTCCCCGCACCTGCCGCACGGCTTCCGGCAGCACGATGATGTGCGCATTGCCCCAGGTCATCATGCCGCCGGTGGTGTTGGTCGGGATCGAACCGCCGAGCGCGGTATGACCGTCGGCGAACAAGCGACCCGCCTGGCCGCGTTCGCAGAACCCGAGTTCCTCCATCGCGACCAGCGCTGCGATGCTGAACGCGTCGAACACCTGCGCCGTATCGATGTCGGACGGCTTCACGCCGGCGATGCCGAACGCGGCTTGCGCCGACTGGCGAGCGGCATTCGGCGGCAGGTCGTCGTTCTCGTTCAGGTGGTAAGGGCCATGGCCTTCACCACCGCCGATGAGGCGCACCGCCGGCTGGCGCATGTCGCGCGCACGCTCGACCGTGGTCACGATCACGGCGCCGCCCCAGTCGGCCACCGGGCAACAGTCGAGCGCGCGCAGCGGCGAGGCGATCGGCTGCGATGCGAGGATCGCCTCGACAGTCAACGGATCGCGTTTCGGGGCGTGCGGCTGGCGCCGTGCATGCTCACGGGCGGCCACGCCGACTGCGGCGAGGTCTTCCGGACGGCCACCATGGCGGTGCATCCAGCGCTGCGCGATCAGTGCGTACTTGCCGGGCACGGTCAGGCCGAACGGGTCTTCATAGTCGTCGGTCCAGGGACGGGCGGCGCGCATGGCCTGGATCTTGTCGCCCTTGAAGCGCGCACCCCGGCTGTCGCTTTCGCAGACCAGCACCGTGTGCGCCTCGCCGGCAGCGATCGCGCGGGCGGCGTACAGCACGCCCATGCAGGGCGACGCCCCCGCGTCCTGGATCGCGGTGTTGATGCGCGCCGGGATGTTCAGCGCCTCGGTCACCAGCGAGCTGAACATGAAGTGCGGGTCGCCTGCCGGGCTGGCGGTGATGACGCCATCGATGTCCCGCGGGCCAATGCCGGCATCGGCCATCGCGGCGAGCGCCGCCTCGACGGCGAGGTCCTGTGCCGTGCGTACCCGGTCGGGGCCCACGGCGGCCTCGCCGACCCCGGCGAATGCAATCGAACCGTACATGTCGTTCTTCATCGAGTGTTGCGTCCCAGGGTCAGGTTGAAGCCGGGCCGGCTGATGTGCACGGTGGTGTTGCCGGCGATGCGCGACAGTTCGCCGACCAGGTGCACCAGCGAATCGCCACGGGTTTCGTATTCCCGCAGCGGGCCGGCGGCGGCACGCATGCGGTCGATGTCATCCTTGCGCAGCAGGTAGCGCAGCAGCAGGTCTTCCTCGGACAGGCTCTCCGCGCCCAGCTCGCGGCGGATCTGCGCCTCGCTCATCGGGTCGTGGTCGATCGCCGCCAGCTCGCGCGCGCGCGGCCGGTCGAGGATTTTCGCGCGCACTGCCGGGTCCATCAGCGTCTCGACGTCGCCGCCGAAATGGCCGAGCGCATAGCGGATCGACTGGTCGGTCACCTGCGCATAGCGCTGCCCGGTCATCACGTTGAGCGCCGCCTGGCTGCCGACGAACTGCGACAGCGGCGTCACCATGATCGGATAGCCATACTCGGCGCGTACCTGTACCGTCTCTTCGAGCGCAGCAGGCAGCTTGTCCTCGGCACCGACCTCGCGCAGCTGGTTGCGCAGGTTCGAGATCATGCCACCCGGCACCTGGTGCACGTACTGCGCATGATCGTACTCGACCGGCCGCCCGACCGCGAAGCCCTCGCGACGGGCCACCACCGAGAAATGGTCGACCACCGGCCGCAGCAGCTCTTCGTCCAGGCCCGAGGTGTCGTAGCCGAGCGCGCGCAGGTTCGCCGCCACGTTGAACACCGAGGGCAGCGAGGCATCGTCGGCCAACGGCGGTATCGCGGTGTTCACGATGCGCAGGCCCTGCTGCACCGCTTCCAGCACGCACAGCGGGCCGAGGCCGGTCAGGCAATGGGTGTGCATCTCGATCGGGATGCCGCCGGCGGCCTCGATCATCAACGGCACCAGCACGCGCGTGCGCTCCGGGGTCAGCAGTCCGCCCGGGTCCTTCAGGCACAGCCGCCACGGCTTGAGCTTCACCGCCGCGCGGGTGCGTTCGACGAAGTAGCGGTCGGTATGCCGGGGCGAGATGGAATAGGTGATGTTGATGATCGGGCGCACGCCGGCAGCGGCGGCGGCACCCGCGCGGCGCTTCCAGACCTTGGGATCGTTCCAGGAATCGGACACGCGCACCTCCGCGATGCCCGCCGCCTTCATCACCCGCCAGAACAGTTCGACCATGCATTGCTGGTCGGACCCGAACAGGTTCAGGCCGCCACCGTTCATGCGCAGCGGCGTGCGACCGCCGCGCGCGGCCAGCAGCCGCACGCGCTCGATCGGGTCCTCGCGCAGGTCACGCACGCACTTGCCGATGAACGACGGCGCGAGGACCTCGAGCGCGCCGAAGCCGGCGCGGTCGAGCCGGTCGACCACCGGCAGCATCATGCCGGTCGTCATCCACTCGGCCCACAGGCTCTGCTGGCCATCGCGCAGCGTGACGTCGACGAATTCGATCTTTTCCATCGGGGGCTCCTGCCTCAGTGCGCTGCGGTCGATTTCGCCGCGCTCATCTCTTCGATCATCTTCGCCACCAGAACGGTGTTCACCCGTCCGGCGACGAAATCCGCATGGTCCATCGCATGGCGCAGGAACGGCAGCGTGGTGCCGATGCCGCCGACGTGGAAGCGCCGCAGTGCATGGCGCATCTTCATGATCGCCTCGGTGCGGTCGCTGCCGTACACGATCAGCTTGGCCAGCATCGAATCGTAGTGGATCGGCACGACATATCCGGCATGGCAATGCGTATCGAGCCGGATGTTCGGGCCCTGCGGCACCTCCCAGCAGTCGATGCGCCCGGGGCTCGGCCGGAAGCCTTCGGACGGCACCTCGGCATTGATGCGGCACTCGATCGCATGCCCGCGCAGCACGATGTCGCGCTGGTCGAAGCGCAGCCGCTCACCGGCCGCCACGCGCAACTGCTCCTGCACCAGGTCGATGCCGGATACCATCTCGCTCACCGGATGTTCGACCTGGATGCGCGTGTTCATCTCGAGAAAGTAGTACGCGCCGGTATCGCCATCGACGATGAACTCGACCGTGCCTGCGTTGCGGTAGCCGATGCCCTGCCCGAGCTGCAGGGCCGAGGCGCGGATCTCTTCGCGCCGCGACTCGGCGAGGGCCGGCGCCGGCGACTCCTCGACCACCTTCTGGTGGCGGCGCTGCAGCGAGCAGTCGCGTTCGCCCAGGTGCACCAGGTTGCCATGGGCGTCGCCCAGCACCTGCACTTCGACATGGCGCGCGTTGGCGATGTAGCGCTCGAGGTAGAGGGTGTCGTCGCCGAAGGCATTGCGCGCTTCGCCCGACGCCGCCGCGAACGCCCGGCCGATGTCCTCGCCACGCTCGACGATCTTCATGCCTCGGCCGCCCCCCCCCGCTGCCGCCTTCAGCATCACCGGGTAGCCGATGCCATCGGCGATGCGGCGGGCCTCGTCGGCCGACGCCACCTTCTCGGAGCCCGGCAGCATCGGCACACCGGCCGCACGCGCAAGCGCTCGCGCCTCGAGCTTGTTGCCCATGCGCAGGATCTGGTCTGCAGTCGGGCCGATGAAGACGATGCCCTCGCGCGCGCAGGCGAGCGCCAGCGCCTCGGATTCGGCAAGGAACCCGTAGCCAGGATGTAGTGCGTCGCAACCGGTGCCCTTCGCGGCCGCGATGAGCGCGTCGATCTTCAGGTAGCTCTGCGCAGAGGCAGCCGGTCCGATGCAGACGGTTCGGTCGGCCAGCCGCGACGGCAGGCTGTCGCGATCGGCTTCGGAGGCCGCGAGCACGGTCTCGATACCCATGCCCTGGCAGGCATGGATGATCCGTACCGCGATCTCGCCGCGGTTGGCCACCAGCACGCGGGACAGGCGGGCTGCCACGGTCAAGGCAGACGCCTGGTCATCAGGATGCCTTCACGCGGAAGAGCACTTGTCCATATTCGACGAGCGCCGCGTCCTGCACACAGACCTCGGTGATCACGCCGGCCACGCCCGCATGCACCGCGTTGAACATCTTCATCGCCTCGACCAGCCCGACCGTACTTTCGGGCCCGACGGTCGAACCGATCGAGACGTACGGGGCAGCGCCCGGCTCCGACTGCGAGTAGAAGCGCCCGATCATCGGCGAGACGATGCCGACCGAGCCATCGTCGGGCCGCGCGGCAGCGGCTGCTGCCGGGGTGGGCGTTGCAGGCGCCGGGGAGGACGCGGCGGCAGCCGCAGCCGGTGCTGCAGCAGCGCTCGCCGCGATGGCCGGGGGCGGCGCGCTGGCCACGCCCGCTGCAGCCGGCGCAGGGCCTTGCCCGCCCTTCGCCAGCGTGAGCTTCAGGTCCCCGAACTCGAGTTGCAGGTAATCGAACGTCGAGGCGTTCAGGGTTTCGATGAGGCGGCTGATCTGCCGGACTTCGTCTTCGCTCAGCGGTACGTCTTGTTCGGCCACGCGATTGCTCCTGGAGTTCGGTTCATGTCACTGCTGCAGCTTCGCGCCGTTGGCGGCCGTCTGCGGCACTTCCATCTCGCGGAAGTCTGGCGCCACCGCCAGCACCGCGTCGGTCTTTGCCTGCACCGCCGCAGGATCGAATCCGGGCATCGCCTCGCGCAGAACCAGTCCGTCCGCGGTGACGTCGACGATCGCGATGTCGGTGTAGATGCGCTTGACGCAACGACGGGCGGTCAGCGGCGCGGTGCACGTCTTCACGATCTTCGGCTTGCCCTTGTTCGTGACATGCGACATCGCGATCAGGATGTTCGGGGCGCCGACCGCGAGATCCATTGCGCCGCCCACGCCGGGCACGGCTTCTCCCGGCACCTTCCAGTTGGCGAAGTCTCCGTTCTGCGCCACCTCGATCGCACCCAGCACGGCGTGGGTCAGGTGGCCACCGCGCATCATCGCGAACGAGATCTGCTGGTCGAAGATCGCGGCGCCGAGCGCCAGGGTGCAGAAGCCCTTGCCTGCGCTGATCAGGTCGAGGTCGATGTCGTCGCCCTTGGGCACCGGGCCCACGCCCAGGATACCGTTCTCGCTGTGGAGAAAGATCTCCTGGGTGCGGTCGAGGTAGTTCGAGACCAGCACCGGGATGCCGACGCCGAGGTTCACGTAAGCGCCCTCGTGCAGGTCGCGCGCGATGCGCCAGGCGATGCCGTCACGGGTGAGGATCATGCATGGGCTCCCGGCTTCGGCCGCTTGACCAGTTCAGGATGGCGATCGACCTGCACCACGTGGTCGACGAAGATGCCCGGGGTGTGCACCTGCTCGGGATGGATCTCGCCTGCCGGCACGATGCGATCGACCTCGGCGATCACTGTGTTGCAGGCCGTGGCCATCACCATGTTGAAGTTGCGCATCGTGCCGCGATACATCAGGTTGCCGAAACGGTCCCCTAGATGGCCCTTGAGCAGCGCGAAGTCCGCGCGCAGGGCCTTCGCGAACAGATACTCGCGCCCGTCGATCTCGCGCACCTCGCCACCGTCCGCGAGTTCGGTGCCCACGCCAGTCGGGGTGTAGAAGCCGCCCAGCCCGCAGCCGCCGCAACGGATGCGCTCGACCAGCGTGCCCTGCGGCACCAGTTCGAGTTCGACCTCGCCCTTGAGGTAGCGCTCACGGAACTGCGCAGCCGACGGCGCGGGAAAAGAGGCGATCAGCTTGCGCGCGAGCCCGTCGCCGAACAGCGAGCCGAGCGCGAACGGCCCGGTGCCGGCGCCGTTGCTCACGATGGTCAGGTCGCGCGCACCGTGTTCCCGCAGGGCCTCGATCAGCTGGCCCGGCATGCCGGCATTGCCGAAGCCGCCGAACATGATCGTGGCGCCGTCGAACACTTTCGATACGGCCTCCCTGCACGTGGAGAGCGTCTTGTCGATCAACCCTGTCCTCCGATCCCGGTGGTGTTGCGCTGGCGGAACATGCTTGACAAGAACCGAGCGCGATGCCGAATATGCCACCGACCGCGTGCTGCATTCGTGCCGATTGCTGCCGAAGCCCGAGTTTGCCATCTTCGGGCCATCGGGTGATTGCCTCGCGGGAAATTCGTGATCACAGCAGGTTGCGTCCCCGCCGCCGCATGCAGGTCCATCAGAGGGCTCCCATGAACATCGATCGCACCGGTTCAACCGTTCCCAGCCACGCAGGCCGGGCCAACGACAGGTTCCCGCAGCGCACGCTCGCCCTGGCAGCCAGCCTCGCGACCGGCCTGGCACTGACCGTGGCTGCACCGGACGGTATCGCCCAAGGCGCAGCCGCATACCCGGTGAAGCCGGTGACGCTGATCCTCCCGTATGCACCGGGCGGCACCATCGACATCCAGGGACGCCTGCTCGCATCCGGCCTCAGCGCCCGCCTCGGCCAATCCTTCATCGCCCGCAACATGCCGGGTGCCACCGGCGCGATCGCGACCGAGTACGTGGCGCGATCGGCACCGGACGGCTATACGCTGCTGTTCGGCTCGTCCGCACAGACCACCAGCGTGCCGATGACCGACAAGGTCAACTACCGACTGGAAGACCTCGCCCCGGTCAGCGCCTCCGGGCGAGGCGCGATGGTGCTCGCGATCAGTTCACAACTGCCTTCGAGGACACTCAAGGAATTTCTCGAACACGCGCGCTCGATGCCGGGAAAGCTCAACTACGGCTCCCCGGGCGAGGGCTCCGTGGGACACCTCGTCGCCGCGCTGTTCGTCGCGCGAGCGGGCCTGAACGTCGTGCACGTGCCATACAAGGGCGGCGGTCCGGCGATGGCCGACCTGCTGGGCGGCCAGATTCCCATGCTCTTCGGAAACTCCGGCGAAGTCATGGCCAACGCCAAGAGCGACCGGATCCGCATCATCGCCGTCTCCACGGCGCAGCGCATGCGGCAACTGCCGGGCATCCCGACGGTGGCCGAGTTCCTGCCTGGTTTCGAGATGACCGCATGGCAGGGCACGCTCGCACCCGCGCGCACGCCGCGCGCGACCGTCGAAACACTGTCCACCGCCATCCAGGCACTGTCGAAGGACCCGGCCGTGATCGAGCGTCTCGAGCAGTTCGGCGTCGAATCGACGACGACCACGCCCGAGCAGATGGCGGCGATCATCCGCGCCGAGCAACCGGTGTACGCGGAGGCCGTGAAGGCAGCCGGCCTTGGCGGGCGCTGATGCCGCAGGTCGGCGGCTGCGAAGGGGTGGATTCCAGGAGGACGACAGGATGCAACCGGCCCATCGCTCGATCGGCCGGCTGCCCGCGCGGCATGCCGGCCACCGTGTTCTCAGCCCTCCTCGCCAGCCTGCTCGGCTGCGCTGCGGGGATTGCGCAGGCGCAGCCTGCCTATCCCGCCAAGCCGATACGGCTGGTCGCACCCTTCCCGCCTGGCGGCTCGAGCGACCTGATTGCCCGGGTGGTCGCGCAGAAGATGTCGGAGGGTCTGGCCGGCAGCGTGATCATCGACAACCGTCCGGGTGCCGGCAGCAACCTCGGCACTGCACTGGCCGCACGCGCCGTGCCGGACGGCTATACCCTGCTCGTCACCAGCGTAACCTCAGCGATCAACATGACGCTGTCGCGCGATCGCGGCTTCGACCTGTTGAAGGACTTCACGCCGATCTCCACGCTGGCGATCGGCCCGACCGCGCTGGTCGTGCACCCGTCGGTACCGGTGAAGAGCGTCGCAGACCTGGTCCGCCTCGCGCAGGCGAAGCCGGGCGCGCTCAACTACGGCTCGGGCGGCGCGGGCACGCCCTCGCACATCAGCGGCGAGATGTTCCGGCACATGGCGAAGGCGCCGATCACGCATGTGCCCTACAAAGGCACTGGTCAGTCGGTCACCGACCTGCTCGCCGGGCAGATCCAGCTGGTGTTCGCGAGCATGCCTGTGGTGGTCCAGCACATGAAGACCGGACGCCTGCGCACGCTGGCGGTCACCGGCGCGCAGCGCACGCCGCTGGCACCCGACCTGCCGACAGTCGCGGAGTCGGGCATCCCCGGCTACGCGTTCGACTCCTGGTGGGGGCTGGTGACCAATGCCGGCGTGCCCCGCCGCATCGTCGATCAGCTGAACACGGTTGTCCGGCGCGGGCAGCAGACGGCGGAGGTGCGCGACCGCTTCAATGAACTGGGGATCGATCCATTGCACAGTTCGCCTGACGAGTTCGCGGCGTTCACCCGCGCCGAGATCGCCCGCCTCGCCCGGATCATCAACGAGACCGGGATGCGGGCGGACTGAGCAGTGGCTGACCATCGCTCGCGCGCACCCCGCGTGCCTTGAGGCCCGGCTTGCCGCGGATATACAGCGCGGTAGTCTGCATCGATGCATGCCCGAGCAGGCTGCCCACCACATCGGGCGCGGCAGTCTCGATCGCATGGTTGGCGAAGGTATGGCGCAGCCAGTGGGGAGACCCCTGCGCCACCCGCGCCGCGCCACCCGCCCCCTCGGCCTGCAGGTGCGCACCGGCGGCGGCGAACACCCGTTTCAGTTCGCGATAGAGCTGGGCCACTGGCAGCCGGGCCTCTTCCGGGGCGCGCGGCGTCCCGGAAGAGGCCCCGGATGGCCGGCGGCGGCGGCTCTCAATGGCCGCGATCAGCGGCGCACCGGGCGAGGCGCCGCGCGGGTCGGACAGCAGCCCGCGCACGGCGAGATCATGGCCGAGATCGCGCATCACCGTGGCCACGATCGGCACCCTGCGGAGACGTCCACCCGTACCGCTGACGGTGAGCATCCAGCAGGGCTCGCCATCGATCCGCTCCTCGCGCAGGTCGCCCAGGTCCGCGGCCAGCAGTTCCGAACGCCGCAATCCGGTGTGATAAAGCAGTTCCGTGACCAGCCGCATGCGCGCGCGGCGCACCGGGTTGGGCAATGCCTCGACCGCATCCCGGATAGCCGTCAATTGCTCAGGCGTGAACGCCCGTGACACGTCCAGCGCAGGGATGCGCGCCGGCTGCGGCAGCGCCTTCCATGGGTTGGCCACCAGGTACTGCTGCACCACCAGCCAGTCGAACAGAGCCGAGACGATCGTGAGCGCGCTACGCTGGCTGCGCGGGGACAGCGGGCCGGACAACGGACGCCAGGCCGGGCTCCAGCGCTCGACGTTGCGCGGGCTGACCCATCCCTCGGGCGGCGCCTGCAGGAAGACCAGGTACGACGCGCAGTCCTCCGCCGCGATCGAAGACAGCGCCTTGCGGCGCTCGAGCACACACCACAGCAGCAGCCGCTCCGCCTCGCGGCGGTAGGCCCGGCGGGTATTGTCGTTGGTCGCCCGCGCGGCGAGCCATGCGACGATCGCCTCTCGATCGTCCGGGGCGGCGATCTGCAACCGGTCCGTCCCGGCACGCAGGCGTCCCTCGCTGCCATCGAGTTCGCGCGGCAGCAGGAACCGTTCTAGCGGCGCGATCTCCGTGCGTTCGGCCCGCTGGGCCAGCAGTTCGACCGCGCTGCCCAGGCGCGCGCGCGGCACGGTCGCCGTGCTGGCCAGCGCCAGCGCTGGCACCCCGCCATGCGGCGCCAGCCACCGGCGCAGGCGCGCGGCCTTCTCGGCGCCGATGCCGGGCACGGTCTCCCACCAGCGATAGCCCCGGTTCATGCGCGCGGCCAGGTCGCCCAGGGTGGGGATACCCGCCGCCGCCAGGTGAACGGCCAGCCGCGGCGGCAACCAGGCCGCCACCGCATGTTCCGGCTGCGGTTCAGGTCGCACCCGCATCTGCAGGAACTCGAGCGCCTGGATCTGCAGCGCGCGCAGGCGCGCACGGCGCTGCTGCCGCCGATCGGGCCGGCGCTGGCCAGACTGTTGCCGGAACAGCTGCATCAGCTCGGCTTCCCCGTAGAAGCCTCGCGGATCGACGACCCGCCGGAACGCTTCGAGCGTCGGCGCATCGTCCCGGTCATCGCCCGGCGCGGACAGCACCAGGCGCGCGGGATCGATCGCCAGCGCCCGGGCATATCGCAACTGGCCGTGCTGCATCGCCAGGGCGCGCAACGTATCCCGGACGAACTGCAGCGTCCGCTTCGGGGTCGTCTCGTCGAGCCCGTCGCGCAGGTAGCGCTGGGCGAGCGTCGCCAGCGGCAGGCCTTCGAGATGCCCGCGGAAGAATGCGAAATGGCTCAGCGAGAGGTGACGTGGCATGCCTGCATCCGTGATGGGTCACATTATCGCGCGCTTTGGCTGCTGCAAGCCGGGGCGCTGGCGTGCGCAGACAGCACAGGCCAGCACCCTCTAGTGCGCGTCGAATGTCGCGGCCAGCTGCCCGCATCGCTGGCGGATTATGACGAGACCGTCGTCGTCGACTGGGAAGGTCGCGCGCTTTTCGGCGAGACGAGCTTTTATGCGATCGCGGCAGGCTTCGGGCGGTTGCCCCGGCGCGTGCATGGCATGACCGGACAGACCGATCCGGAGCGGGTGCGACGCGCGCTCACGGGGATCAAGGCTGGCAACGACGCCCAGGCGCGCCAGATGCCAGGACACGCGGAGTTCATCGACGCACTCAATCTCGGCGCCGGCGGCAGTGTGGGCTCCTCGTCGGGCCCCACGGGGAGTCGCTTCGGGTAGGGCAAAACACGTTCGGGCGGTGATGGCGGTGTCCGGCTGAGCGCCAGCCTGGTTCCCCAGTCGTGGTTGACCGCCCTTCTCGCGCTGGTTCGCTGCTCGGGTGTTCGAACTTGCGTCCTTCGGCGCGTAAATCTGAGTTATCAAGCATCCACTATGCTTCTCGCGGATGGGCAATACTGGGAATCCTCAGCCCGTTCTGCTTCGGTATCAAAGGGTTAGGATAGGTACGCATGTCCTGGGCGAGCGTGCCATGCAGTTTGCGTTGCGTTCACAGCCTGATTGCAGACGCCCTGTAGACACTCACCTTCGTCGAGGCGGTGAGTTGTTGCTGTCCGTAGTCTGCTGGGTCAGTGCGCGAGGCGCCGCGCGTCCCGGGTTCCCGTAAAGACTCACCTGTCCGGAACGAGTGTCGGCGCTTCTCCATCCAGCCACCGCGCGACCTGGGCGGCGACATCCTGCAGATCGGCTGCACGGTGAATCTCCACGACCACGCGCTGCGCGCTACCCCGTCGGATCGTCGCCAGCGTCACGCCGTCACGCGACACCGTGACGGGTGCTTCCGGGGCGGGTGCGTTCGGCGTGCCTTCCCCGAGCAGTTCGGCCAATATTCGCTTCGATACGCGTGGTACGGTACCACGCGCGGCGAGAGCTCTCGCTCGCGCGAGTACCGACTCGGGATCGATCTGGAGCGCCTTGGACAGGGGGCCTGCCCAGTGCACCTGCAGGTCCGTCGGCTTTTCGAACGCCGCCACGATGTCGTCCGGCAGCTCGGCCA
>CAMDXD010000049.1 GCA_945877995.1 Bordetella parapertussis | reverse complement strand
CGACGCCGGCTGCTCGGCAGCCTGAACATCGGCAGTCGCCACTTCGCGCGCTTCTCGCCCGCCATGGAGACCGACTTCATCGAGCGGCTGGCCGGCATCATCGCGATCTGTATCGAGAATGCCACCAATCACGAACGCCTCAGGCACCTGAGCCCGGCGACCCGCTGACCGCGGGTTCTACGCGCCAAGGCCGCAGGGTGCGGCGGCATGCGAGCCGAGGGGAGGACCGATCCTGGCCCGGGCGTTCAGCCCGCCGCGGTACCGCTGACCCCGCCCCGGCGCATCGCCGACAGCCATGCGATCGCGATCAGCACCGCGCCGATGAAGGGCAGCGAGCCGTAGTTGATTGCGTGCCAGCCCCAGCCCTCGTGCGACAGCATCGCCCCGGACACGAGCGAGGTGACGGCCATGGTGGCGAAGGTCACGAAGTCGTGCATCGACTGCGTCTTCTCGCGTTCCGATGGCCGGTAGGTCTCGGTCAGCAGCGCCGAGCCGCTGGTGAACAGGAAGTTCCAGCCGATGCCGAGGATGCACAGCGACGCCCAGAAGTGCCAGACGGTCTCGCCGGACAGCGCGATGCCGATGCATACGAGGTTGAGGATCGCGCCCACGGTCATCACCTTCAGCGCGCCGAAGCGGGTGATCAGGTGGCCGGTGAAGAACGACGGTGCGAACATGCCGATCAGGTGCCATTCGAGCACGAAGGCGGTGTTGCTGAACGGATACTCATGTTGGTGCATGGCGATCGGCGTGGCCACCATGAGCAGGTTCATGATGCCGTAGCCCACGGCCGATGCCGTGACCGCGACGATGAAGGTCGGCTGGCGCATGATCTCGCCGATCGGGCGTCCCGGCTCGGCCTGCTCGGCGGCGGTGAGCGGCGGGATGCGCAGCGGCATCAGCGCGAGCAGCGTCAGTGCCGACAGCACGCTGATGGCGAGGAAGGACGCGCCGAATGCGAGCCCGGGCATCATGTCCTTCGTCCAGTTCGCGAGGTTGGGGCCGAGGATGCCGCCGACGATGCCGCCGGCGAGCACCAGCGAAATCGCCTTCGCCTTGAATTCCTTCGGGGCCGAGTCTGCCGCGGCGAAGCGGTAGGCCCGTCCGAACGCGACGAACACGCCCAGGACCGCCGTGCCCATGCACAGCACCAGGAAGCTCTCCAGCCAGAGGGCGGCCGCGCAGACCACGCCACCGGCGATGCCGAAGGTGGCACCGAGCGCGAAGCCGCTGCGCCGGCCGTGGCGCTTCATGAACGTGCCCGATGGCAGCGTCGCCAGCGCCGAGCCGATCACGTAGATGGTGACCGGCAGGGTCGCCCAGGCCTTGTCGGCGGCCAGCGCGTAGCCAGACAACCCCGCGATGGCGATCAGCATCGACATCTTGACCTGCGTGATCGCCTGGCAACCGGCCAGCACGACGACATTCTTCTTCTGTGCATCCATGCGTTGGCGTCCATGCGCGCTGCCGAACGACGTGCGGTTCGACTGCAGCCGAGTTTACTCGCATAATGAAGACTGTCCGATGCCTACCGACCCGCTGACCGTGGACCCGCGACGCCCATGACAGGGCCCTCGCGCCCGCTCAAGCTCATCGTGCTGATGAGCGCGCTCACCCATATGGGTTTCGGGGGGAGCCGCGTCCTGTCTTCGCTGTTCGCCCTGGACCTGGAGGCGAGCCCGCTGATGATCGGTGTCGTGGTGTCGCTGTATGCGCTGCTGCCGTTCTTCCTGGCCGTCCGGGCTGGCAAGATGGTTGACCGTCTCGGCATGCGGCTGCCGCTGGTGTTCGGCGCGCTGATGGTAATTGCGGGGCTGCTGATTCCCTGGTTCTTTCCGAACGTGGTCGCGCTCTGCATCTCGGCCAGTGTGCTGGGGGTCGGTTTCATGGCATGGCAGGTGGCCGCGCAGACGATGACCGGCTCGCTCGGCGGACCGGAGAGCCGTGCCCGGAACTTCGCGCTGCTGGGCATGGGCTTCTCGCTGTCCGGCCTGCTCGGGCCGCTGATCGCCGGCTTCTCGATCGACCTGATCGGCTACCGCGCGACCTACCTGGTCCTGGCCGCGCTGCCGCTGATCGCTCTGGTGGTGGTCTGGTGGTTCCCCGGCTGGATCCCGCAGCGCCGTGCCGCTGTCGGGCACGGTGGCCCGAAGACCAGTTCGCTCGACCTCTGGCGTATCCCGGCGCTCAAGCGCACTTTCTTCGCCAGTGGCGTGATCGCGACCGCGTGGGACCTGTTCAATTTCTTCCTGCCCGTCTATGCGCGCTCCATCGGCCATTCCGCCTCGGCCATCGGCATGATCCTGGCGACCTTCGCCAGCGCGACCTTCGTCGTGCGCCTGGTGGCCGCGAAGCTCGCGACAAAGTACGGCGAGGGGCCGGTGCTCGCGTGGGCGATCTTCACCACCGGCATCGCCTATGCGCTGCTGCCTTTCTTTACCGGCGGCCTGACGCTGGCGGTGATCGCCTTCATGCTCGGCCTCGGATGCGGCTGCGCCCAGCCGCTGTCGATGACCCTGATCTACAACCTGTCGCCGAAGGGCCGGGCGGGCGAAGGCACAGGCATCCGCGTGATGATCAACCAGCTCACGCACGTGACCATTCCGCTCGCCTTCGGCGCGCTGGCCAGCGTCACCGGCTACATCCCGGTGTTCCTCGGTTGTGCCGCGATGCTGTTCGGGGGCGGCGAGTTCTATCGGCGCTCGTCAAAGCGCGACCCGGTGCCGCCGCACCCGCCCGGGCCGCCGTCAGGGCAGCCACCCGGGCCGCCGCCGACCACGACCGCCGGTTGAGCGCCGGCTCGGCGCAGCCTGTGCTTCCGCGCCTGCGCCGGGCGGGTCAGTCGGCCTTGATGCCGGCTTCTTTCACCAGCCTTGCCATGCGCGCCACCTCCGAGCGCACGAACGCCGTGGCCTCCTCGGGCGAGGCGTTGGCCATCAGTTCGATGCCGAGTTCGGCCATGCGGCCGCGCAGGTCCGGTTGCTTCACCGCGGCGGCGATCGCTGCATGCATGCGCGACACGATCGCCGCCGGCACTGCGGCCGGTGCCAGCACTGCGTTGAAGGTGGCCGCCTCGTAGCCGGGCAGCCCCGATTCGGCGATGGTCGGCACGTCGGGCAGCAGCACCGATCGCCGCGTGCTGGTCACCCCGAGCGCGCGTACCTTGCCGGCACGTATCAGCGGGATCGAGGTGCTGACCTGGTCGAACAGCACCGACACATGGCCACCCATCACGTCGATGAGTGCGAGCGCATTGCCCTTGTACGGCACGTAGGTCACCTCGATGCCGGCGGCCCGGGTGAAGCCCACCGAGGCGATATGCCCGGTGCTGCCCGACCCTGACATCGCGACGTTCACCTGGCCGGGGCGTGCCTTCGCCAGCTTCACCAGGTCCTGCACCGTCTTCACCGGCATGGCCGGGTTGACCACCAGCACCTGCGGGATGTTGGCGATCACGCTGGCGGTGACGAAGTCCTTCACCGGGTCGTAGGGTACGTTCGGCAGCACGCTCGGCACGGTGACGAAGGTGTTGGAGATCGACAGCCACTGGTAGCCGTCGGCCGGCCCGCGCGCGACCACTTCCGAACCGACCACCCCGCCGACGCCGGGACGGTTCTCGACCACCACCGGCTGGCCGACCTCGGCCGAGACCCGCTGCATCACGTTGCGCGCGACCAGGTCCTGGTTGCCGCCGGGGGCGAGCGGCACGATGAGCCTGATCGGCTTCGATGGCCACGCTGGCTGGGCGGCGGCCAGTGCGGGGCAGAGCATCAGTGCCATTGCCGAAACGGTGGCCTTGCCGGTGGCGGTGATCCGCATCCTGTTCATGGTGTCCTCGTCATGAAGTCGTACAAGCGCGCCGGGTTGTCCACCAGCACCTGCTGGCGCGTCCGGGCGTCGGGGATCCAGTCGGCCAGCAGGTCGACCAGTTCGGCATCGTTCGGCATCGGGCCGTCGAAGTTCGGGTGCGGCCAGTCGCTGCCCCAGACCAGCTGCTCCGGGTTGGCCGCGACCAGCGCCCGGGCGAACGGTGTGGCCTCGGGATAGCCCGGATGTGACTTCGACAGCCGGTAGGCACCGGACAGCTTCACCCAGCAGCGGCCGTCGGCCAGGCCCAGCACCGCGCCTCGGGTATGCAGGTTCAGCCGCACGCCGCGCACGCCGGCCTCGTGCATGTCCTGCAGTTGCGCATCCGTCTCGTGTCCCGAGATCACCGCCACCCCGCGGAACTCGAACTGGCCCGAACGCAGCGCGTCGAGCGTGGCTGCGTTGTCGGTGCCGTAGCAGCTCGGCTGCACGATCACTGCGCGCGCGCAGCCGATGGTCTGCAGCATTCGCACGTACTCGGCGGTGGTGCAGTCCGGCGGCGTGTAGCTGCGGGTGGGCGCGTGCGGGAAGCGCTCGGCCGGCCCGAACACATGCGAATGACAGTCGCAGCTGCCGGGCGGCAGGGCAAGCACCGGGCGGCGCGGCTGGCGGTCAGGCCCGCGCGTGGCCGGGATCGACGGGGCATCCTGGGTCAAGCCTTCCTCCTTCGGGTGGAGCGCCGTGCGGCCGATGGCCGTGCGTCCCGGACGATGCAGGCCAGCCCCGGCGCGCTTTTTTCGTAGAATAGCGGGTTATCCCATCGCAGGCTTCCCACCATGCTGGACATCCAACTGCTGCGCGCCGACCTCGATCGCGTCGCCACGCGGCTCGCCGATCGGGGCTATGCGCTCGACCGCGAGCGCTTCCTGGCGCTGGAAGGCGAGCGCAAGCAGCTGCAGGCGCACACCCAGGAGCTGCAGGCGCGCCGCAACCAGGTGTCGAAGCAGATCGGCGAGGCGATGAAGAAGGGGCAGGACGCCAGCGAGGTCGCCGCGCTCAAGGCTTCGGTGGCGAGCTTCGCCGACGAACTCGCGGCCGACGAGAAGCGCCTGGCGGCGTTGCAGGAAGAGATCGAAGCCTTCCTCGTCGGCGTGCCCAACGTGCCGCACGACAGCGTCCCGGCGGGCCGCTCGGCCGACGACAACGCGGTGGTGCGCACCGTCGGCACGCCGCGCCGCTTCGACTTCCCGGTGAAGGACCATGTCGACCTCGGCGAGGGGCTCGGCCTGCTCGACTTCGAGACCGCGACGAAGATCGCCGGTGCCCGCTTCTCGCTGATGAAGGGCCCGCTCGCGCGCATGCACCGCGCACTCGCCCAGTTCATGCTCGATGTGCACACCACCGAGCATGGCTACACCGAGGTCTATGCGCCCTACCTGGTGAACGCCGACAGCCTGCGCGGCACCGGGCAGTTGCCGAAGTTCGAGGAAGACCTGTTCGCGGTTGCGCGGGGCGGCGAAGGTGGGGAAGACGCGGCGAAGCTCTACCTGATCCCCACCGCAGAAGTGCCGGTGACCAACATCGTGCGCGGCGAGATCCTCGCGGCCGAGGCGCTGCCGCTGAAGTTCGTCTGCCACAGCCCGTGCTTCCGCAGCGAGGCCGGTTCGTACGGGCGCGATACGCGCGGCATGATCCGCCAGCACCAGTTCGACAAGGTCGAGATCGTGCAGGTCGTGCGGCCCGAGGATTCACACGATGCACACGAAGCGCTGACCGCGCATGCAGAGACGATACTGCAGCGGCTCGGCCTGCCGTACCGCACGATGCTGCTGTGCACCGGCGACATGGGCTTCGGCTCGGCCAAGACCTACGACCTCGAGGTCTGGCTGCCGGGCCAGCAGGCGTATCGCGAGATCTCCTCGTGCAGCAATTTCGAGTCCTTCCAGGCGCGCCGGATGCAGGCACGCTTCCGCAGGGATGCCAAGGGCAAGCCCGAGATCGTACACACGCTCAACGGGTCGGGGCTCGCCGTCGGTCGAACGTTGGTCGCGGTGATGGAGAACTACCAGCGGGCCGATGGCGGCATCGACGTGCCGGAGGCACTGCAGCCCTACATGGGCGGGGTGAAGATGGTCGGCAAGGGCTGAGGCCGCACGAAGCGTCCGGCGGGGGTTTCCGTCCCGCCCGCGTGGGTGCATCATCGGCATCGCCTGAGAAGGCGCATCGCATCGATCGACGCGCCCCGGGCCTTCCGGAGGAGACCCCATGCAGCCTTGCGCAACCCACGCGTCGCGTGCCCTGTTCTCGTTGGTCCTGCTCGCGGCGCTCGCCGCGCCCGCCATTGCCCAGCAGGACTACCCCAACCGCCCCGTGCGCGTCATCGTCAGTTCTGCGGCCGGTGGCGGATCGGACTTCATCGTCCGCCCCGTGGTCGCGAAGATGGGCGAAAGCATGGGCCAGACCTTCGTGGTCGACAACCGTGCCGGTGCCTCGGGCATCATCGCGATGGAACTGACCGCGAAGGCCGCCCCCGACGGCTATACGCTGCTGCTCGGCACGATCGGCAACTTCGCCTCGAACACGGCGCTGCATGCGAAGCTGCCGTTCGATCCGATCCGCGATTTCCAGCCGTTGTCGAAGCTGGTCGACTCGCCGTTCCTGCTTTCGGTGCATCCCTCCGTGCCGGCGAGCACGCTGAAAGAGTTCATCGGCTGGGTCCGTGCCAACCCGGGCAAGGTCACGTTCTCATCTTTCGGCATCGGCAGCTATCCACACCTGCTCGGCGAGTACTTCAACCAGCGCACCGGCGTGAAGATGCTGCATGTGCCATACAAGGGCAGCGCCCCCGCGATCGCCGACCAGATCGCCGGCCATGTACAGGTCGGATTCGACTCGACCCAGTCGCAGGGCGCCCACATCCGCGCGAAGCGGCTGCGCGCGCTGGCGATCGGCACGCCCTCCCGGGTGGCGAGCCTGCCCGACGTGCCGACCTTCGCCGAAGCTGGACTGCCAGACTTCGAGACGCTCGCCTGGTTCGGCCTGTTCGCACCCGCAAAGACGCCGATGCCGATCGTGCGCAGGCTGCACGGCGAGATCGTCAAGGCGCTCGCGCAGCCCGACGTGCGCGAGCGGCTGGAGGGCCTGGGGGCGATCCCGGTCGGTAACACGCCCGAGGAATTCGCCGCGCAGATCAAGGCGACGATCGACGTGCAGGTGAAGGTCGCACGCACGGGGAACATCCGCGCCGAGTGAGGGGCTGTCGCGCGCGAGGCGCAGGTCGTGCTGTCGCGCCGACTTCAGCGCCCTTTCAGCGACGGCGCCCGCTGCCCGGGCGGCAGCAGGTTGATCTCGTCGCGCAGGCTCTCGAACGCAGGCCGGTGCGGCGCCTCGACGCGCTGCAGGATGTCGTGGTACTGGCGCACGTTCTCGGTGAGGATCACCGCCTCGCCGCCACGGGCATACCCGAAGCGCGTGACCGCTGCATGTTCCGGCCGCATCAGCAGCGGCAGCACCTGCTTCATGTTCAGCCATGCGTTCGGATCGAGGTTTATCGAGCGGGCGATCGCGCGTGCATCCTCCAGGTGGCCGAAGCCGATGTTGTAGGCCGACAGCGCGATCCAGGTGCGGTCAGGCTCGGGTGCCTTCTGCAGCAGGTCGCGCAGCATCAACAGGTAGCGCGCACCGCCGAGGATGTTCTCGCGCGGGTCGAGCAGGTTCTTCACGGCCATCTTCGCCGCGGTGTCGTCCTGCATCATCATCAGCCCGCGCACGCCGGTGGGCGAGACCGCGGCGGGGTCCCAGTGCGATTCCTGGAATCCGAGCGCCGCGATCAGGCGCCAGTCGATGCCGGTGAGGTCCTGCGCATCCTGGAAGTGCTTGCGGTAGAGCGGCAGCACGGTGCGCACGCGCAGCATGAAATGCGCGATGTCGGCTTCGGTCAGCCGCTGCAGGTGGCCGTAGTAGCGGTCGATCAGGCGCGTGAGGGTGGCATCGCGCCGTATGCGCCCGAAGAACGCCTCGAGTTTCTTCACCAGTTCCGGATCCGCGTTCTTGGGCAGCGCCCAGGCGAGCTTGCGCGGCTGGCCGATCGTGAAGGCGGTGGCGATCGACGGATGGAAGTTGCGAGCGACATCGACCGCATGCGACTCCGCCACGGCGAACTCCGCATGGCGGCCAGCGACCCGCCCGGCGATCTCTTCGGTGTCGCGCGCGAGCACCTCGTTCCACGCGAGCGCCGGCAGCTTCGCCTGCAGGCGCTGCAGTTCCGGTATCGCAAGCGACCCGGCGAGCACGTCCACGCGCTTGCCGACCAGATCGTTCACGCTGCGCGGGCGCAGCGTCTCGGTGTCGTAGATCACCTCGAGCGACACCTCCTGGTAGCTGGGGCCGAAGGTGAACCGCTTCGCCGCTTCGGGCGTGATGCTCAGCCCGGCCGCGGCCAGGTGACCCTGTCCCTGAGCGAGGGCTGGCAGCACCGCCGAGAACTGCGGCAGCGCGATGAAGCGCACCTTGTACCCGGCCTCGGCCGCGAAGCGCGTCACGAGCTCGTACTCGAGCCCGGTGTGGCGGCCTTCACCGTCCTGGTAGAAGGTCGTGCCGCTCTGATGGGTGAGCACGACCAGTTCACCACCGTCGACCAGGGGGGGAAGCACCTCGGCAGGCGGAGCCGGATCGCCGCAACCGGCCAGGGCGGCCAGGGCGAGCATCGGCAGGACCCGCGCGAACCAGTGGGCAAGCGTCGTCGACACCAGCGGCCGCAGCGACGGCACGACCTGGCAACGCAACAGCAGAGACAGAAGCAGAGTCAGCGACAGAGGCATCGGCTTTCCCTGGTGTCCGACGGGCAACGATTGTGCCACGCCCCCGGTGCCGCAGTGGCGTGTTAGTTCACGGTACAGGCGAGCGATATGACACACCAGCGGGGGGTGCTGGCATGAATGCCGGATGCGTGTAAAATCCGCCGTCCCGGAGAGGTGGCAGAGTGGTCGAATGTACCTGACTCGAAATCAGGCGTAGGTGCAAGCCTACCGTGGGTTCGAATCCCACCCTCTCCGCCAGATCAGCGCGTAGGCTTTTTCCCTAGGGGGAGTTCGCTGGCCTTGCTGCACAGTTACCACACGCGCTTACCACACGCTGGAGCTCAGATTCAGTCTGCGCGTGTATCGTGCGCAAGCAGGGGCGAGGGGAAGCTGCATGGCTAGGTCGACTGCACGTACTGACGGCGCTCGGGTACCTCGCGGCGGAACGTCCCGTCGCTCGACCAAGGTCGCATCGGCGCAGTTCGACGACACCATCCGCAACGAGTTGATGCGAGCGCGGGACGCTTGCGCTGTCGTGCCGGGCCCGCTCCATACCGGAGTCAATTTCCGGCGACTGATCGAGCGCGAGGAACTCGCACCGCTGATCCTGGATGCGGTCAACGCCTACCTGGCTCGCAAGGGAATGATGGTCAAGCGCGGAACGATGGTCGATGCGACGATCATCGCGGCGCCCAGTTCGACGAAGAACAGCAGCGGCAAGCGCGACCTGGAGATGCACCAGACGAAGAAGGGCAACAACTGGTACTTCGGGATGAAGGCGCACATCGGCGCCGACACCGATTCGGGACTGGTGCATACGGTCGTCACGACGCCCGCCAATGAATCCGATGTCGAGCAGGTGGACCAGCTGCTTCATGGCAAGGAGAAGACTGTCCATGCCGACGCGGGCTACACCGGTGCCGAGCAGCGCGTGGGCCGCCGGAAGATCGAGTGGAAGATTGCCCGCCGCCGCAGCCAGGTGAAGAAGATCGCGTCGGAACACGCGAGCGACCTGGTGGTGCTCGAGGAGAAGCGCAAGGCAGGTCAGACGGCGAAAAAAGCTCCGTCGGCAGCCTGAACACAAGCACCCAGGTGGGTCAGATTTACTCCGCTGTTGACAAGGTGGAGCAACTCAGTTAAGACAAAGTGATCTCACCAGACTTGGACCCTCGATGGCTTTTGCCTTCATCCAACGGCACGCAGTGCGGTGGAACCCGGTCAGGTCAGGTACGGTCAGCGGCGCTGGAAGGGTGCGGCAGGTCACGCCATGAAGGAGCACGCGAAATGGAAGTCCACTCGGTACACAAATACCTCGGGGCCATCATCGAAGGCGTGGACGCCAGTGCTGCGTCATCGGAGAACGCCGAAGAGCTCAAGGTCGCGCTCGGTCGACACCATGTCGTCGTCCTTCGCGATCAGAAGCTGACTCCCGCTACGCTGACGCACTTCGCCTCTTTGTTCGGGAAAGTCGAGACGGCGGTTCGCGAACAGTTCTGGCATCCGGAGGTGCCGCAGGTGTACATCATCTCCAACATCGTGGAGAACGGCCGCCAAATTGGAAATCCCAACGACGGTTTCGGATGGCACACTGATCAGACCGTCATGCGCCGCCCCACCGCATACACGTTTCTGTATTGCATCGAAGGGCCCCCTGAGGGCGCGGACACACAGTTCGTTCAGACCTATGATCTCCATGACGCACTCACGGCCGAACAGCAGGCGGAGTATGCGGCGACCAAGGTGCAGTTCAGTCACGATCGGCTGCATGCGAGTCGACCGAACGCGGCCCCGTTAACCGAAGAGCAACGGCGGCGCGCTCCAGACGTCGTGCATCCGCTTGTGCGGACGCACCCGATCACCGGAAGGAAATCCATCTATCTCGGGCGCCCGACGTACGCGTCACCGATCGGGTTGCCCGAAGAAAGAGGCGCTGCCCTGTTGCAGTCCTTCTTCAATGCCGCGACCACACCGGAACGTGTGTACTCCCATCGCTGGAAGCCGGAGGACCTGGTCATCTGGGACAACCGGGGAACACTGCACACGGCGACGGCATACGACAAGGAGAAGTATCGGCGACTGATGCATCGCGTGAGCGTGGCAGGCGAAGAACCTTGTTGATGCATGCGCGGCCTTGCGAGCCATCGACACCGCGCACGCGCCTCGATCCGCCCACCGCTTCAAGGAGCGCTGGAATGTTGACCCTGCCTGGGACGCGAACTCCTGTGATGGCACGTATCACTGCATGCGCTGCGCTGGCAACGAGTGTTGCCATTCTGGCTATGCCTGCATGTGCGGCGGAGTTTCCTTCACGCCCGATCAGGGTCGTGGTGCCGTTCGCCGCTGGGGGCGGGATCGACTTCATCGCGCGAGCGATCTCGCAACCGCTCTCGGACGAGTTGAGGGTACCGGTACTCGTCGACAACCGTGGCGGTGCCAACGGCACGATCGGCGCGGAACTTGTCGCTCGTGCGAACCCCGACGGCTACACGCTGCTGGCGGCGAATCCGAACTTCGCGATCAACCCATTGATGATGGATCAGAAGCTGCCGTTTCGTACACCCGGTGATTTCGCGGGCGTCGCGTCGTTCATCAGCTACCCGATGGGGCTCGGTGCTCGGGCCGGCCTTCCCATACGCTCCGTCAGCGAACTCATCAACTCGGTGAAGAAGGAGCCTGGCAAGTTCACCTTCGCGACAGCAGGCGGGGGAGCGACTGGGGACCTCGCGATAGGCTTGCTGGAAGCCCGGGCCGGTGTGAAGTTTCTCAGCATCCCGTACAAGGGGATCGGCCCCGCGACGGCAGAAGTGGCAGGCGGAAACGTAGACATGGTATTCACCGGCCTGTCGCAGCTGATGCCGTTCGTGAAGGCGGGTCGCATCAAACTGATCGGCACGACGGGACTCACCCGAACGCGGTCGGCGCCGGATATCGAAACGCTTTCAGAGCAGGGCCTCAAGGACTTCGAAGCGAAAGTGTGGTGGGGTCTGGTCGCGCCGATCGGGACGCCCCGAGCCGTGCTCGACAGCCTGAACAAGGCGGTCGCCAAGGTCGCACAGCTTGCGTCCGTGAACAGGACTCTGGATGTGATCGGGGGCGATATCCGCGTCGGTACGCCGAAGGAATTCGATGACCTGATCCGTTCGGAAATGAGCAAATGGGGCGAGATCATCACGCGAACAAACATGAAGGCAAAGTAAGCGCGCATTGCCCCAACCCAGACCGCAAAGCCAGTGCCCCGGTTCGCCTCGACAGCAGGTCACGCACATGCCGGTCGCTGTGTCCCCGTCTCGACGCCAGGGCACAGGCGTGCCGCGTCCAATTCCGAACGCGCCGCGCAGGCGCCCGGGCAGTTGCAGGGGGATACTTCGGTCACCAGCAACGGTTCAACGTATCCATGAGGACGTGCTTCATCCGCTTACTTTTTGCGAAGTGTTGAACGCGGCGAATCGGGTACAGTTGGATCGCGCGGACGCTACTTCAAAACGCTACTGAAACCGGGCAGCACGTCTCCTCCAGCAATCCGCTGTTCAAGGATGACTTATGTTCATCAAGCAAACGCTACAACCCGCAAACATCTCGAAACCCGCCGGCGTCTGGTCACCCGCCGTAGTCGTGATGTGGCCGGGACGCCTGGTATTCCTTTCCGGCTTTACCTCCCGCGACAAAACCGGCGCCATCGTCGGCGACATCGCTGCGCAAACCCGCCAAGTCAGTGACAACCTGCGGGAAACCATGCTCGCCGCCGGCGGCACCCTGCAGGACATCATGTCGGTGACGATGTTCGTAAAAAACGTCAAGCAGTTCGATTCGATTCATGCGGTGCGGCGCGAAAATTTCCCGAGCGAGCCGCCGGCCGCGACGATGGTGGAAGTGGCGGGCCTCGTCGATGAGCGACCGCTGATCGAGATCAATGCCATCGCGGCACTGCCTTGAACGCTCGCCCGGCGCGCGGGTTACCCCTCCACCTTGGTGCCGGACTCCTTGACGGCCTTCGCTCCGCGCGCGATGTCCTCCTTGAGGAACGCATCGAACTCTGGCGCGGTGAGCACCCTTACTTCGGCGCCCTGACCCGCGATGCGGTCGCGGATCTCGGGCTTGGCAAGAATGCGATTGATGTCTGTGGTGTAGCGCGCGGCAATCGTCTTGGGGACGCCGCTCTGCAACGCAACCCCATACCAGCCGATTACGACCAGGCCCGGCAGGCCGGACTCCACCGTGGTGGGAACGGCCGGCAGAACCGGGCTTCTCCGGGTGTCGGTCACGGCCAGTATCTGCAGCTTGCCGGAATGGATATGCGGGAGTACCGCGGGCAGGGTGAGGAACATCAGGTCCACCGGACCCGCGATCAGGTCGGTAAGCGCTGCACCGCTGCCCTTGTAAGGCACGTGCAGGATGTCGACCCCCGCCGCGGTCTTGAACATTTCGGCCGACAGGTGTGGCGAGCTGCCGATGCCAACCGAGGCGTAGTTGAGCGCGCCGGGCTTCTGTTTCGCCAGCGCGATCAACTCCTTCACGTTCTTTACCGGCAGACCGGTCTTGACGATCAGGGCATTCGGCCGCGTCGCGATCAGCGCCACCGGCATGAAATCCTTGAACGCATAGGGCAGCGCGCGGACCAGGCTGAAGTTCAGCGCGAAGCCGGTGCTGATCAGGCCCGCGGTGTATCCGTCGGCCGGTGCCTTGGCCAGCAGGTCGTAGGCGATCATGCCGTTGGCGCCCGCACGGTTGTCGACCACGATCGCCGTGTTCCAGGCTTCGCTCAGCGGCTGGGTGATCGTCCGGGCGAGGATATCGGACACGCCGCCCGCCGGAAAATCCACGATCCAGCGAATCGGTTTGGCGGGAAACGGCGCCGGCGTTTGCGCGAACGCGCTGCCGGCACAGATTGCCAGCAGCGATGCGATGGACGACAGCTTCATTCTCGGTCCTTTTCGGTATGCGCCCGCTCTTCTCTAATATCAAAATTTCGATGCCCTCGCAATTAGCCCCTATGTCCGCTGCGGCAATCGGCATTGAGGATGCTGTGGAGACGCCATGGGCGTGACCCGAACACTCGCGGAGTACCTTGCGGCCTCCCGTCTGGATGACATCCCCCGCGCCGTGCGACATGAAGCGACCCGCTCTCTCCTCAACTGGGTGGGGTGTGCGATCGGCGGCAGCGGACATGATGCCGTTGATAGGGCGCTGGCCGCATTGTCGCCGTTTGCCGTCGGCGGCCAGGCCACACTGGCCGGCCGCAGCAACCGCGTCGATGCACTGACCGCAGCACTGATCAACGGCATCAGCGGCCATGTGCTGGACTTCGACGATGCCCAGCCGCGCAACACCAACATCAATCCATCCTGTTCGGTCGCGCCCGCCGTATTGGCGCTGGGTGAGCATCTGCACGCAAGCGGCGCCGACGTACTGCATGCGTTTCTGCTGGGACTGGAAGTCGAATGCCGGGTCGCCAACGCCGTCTGGGTAAAGGGCAGCACACGCTGGTTCGCCAACAGTGTCGCCGGCGTGTTGGGCGCGGCGGCAGCGGCCGGCACGCTGCTTCGGCTAAGCCCCCTGCACATGACCTGGGCCTTGGGCATCGCCGCCACACAAGCCGCCGGCCTGCGCGTGGTCTTCGGTACCATGTCGAAGAGCTTCATTGTTGGGCAGGCCGCGCAGAATGGCATGACTGCGGCGTTGCTCGCGGCACGCGGATTCACCAGTTCCGAATCGAGCCTCGAGGCGACCAAGGGGTTTGCGGCACTCTTCGGCCCGGACGCGGATCCGGCGCCGATCGTCCTTAACCTCGGGCAGCAGTACGAGGTCTCATACAACGTCTACAAACCGTTCGCGTGCGGTATCGTGCTCCACGCCGCGATCGACGCGTGCATCCGCGTCCGCAACGATCACGACGTCTCCGTGCCGGAGATCGAAACAGTGGAACTGCACGTGAACCCAGCCACAATCGCGGTGACCGGCAATCCCGCCCCCGCGAGCGGACTGGAAGGGAAATTCAGCGTCGTGCATTGCGGGGCTGTAGCGCTGATCGACGGCGCGGCCAGCGAGGCGCAATTCTCGGATGCTCGGGTGACGGCCCCGGATGTGCTCGCGCTGCGCGCCCGCATCCGCCCGGTGGCAGTGGAAACACTAGCCCGGCACCAGGCATTGGCGCGGGTGAAGCTGAAAGATGGGCGCCTGCTCGAAAACAGGGTCGAGCATGCGTTGGGCAGCCTCGGCAATCCGCTCAAGGATTCTGACATCGAGGCCAAACTGCGGGGGCTGGCGGCGGGGATCCTGCCCGCCGCGCTCGCGGATCGGCTGATCGAAGCCTGCTGGAAGATCGAGGAACTGAACGACGTTTCCCAGCTGGCGAGTCTGACGCACGCTTAGCCGGGGGTTCGAGCACCACGTGCGTCGTGCCGTCGTGCCGTCGCGCCAGGGCGTTTGGAACCCGTAGCGCACCTGCACCGATGCGCTCAGCGTCAGCCGATCCACCGCCATCGGCGTCCGGCTCACGCAGCGGCACAGCCGCTCGAGCTTATCTAAGTGATGAATGCGGACG
>CAMDXD010000048.1 GCA_945877995.1 Bordetella parapertussis | reverse complement strand
GGCCAGATCAAGTCGATCACCGACTTCGGCGTGTTCATCGGCCTGCCGGGCGGCATCGACGGTCTGGTACACCTGTCCGACCTGTCGTGGTCGGCGCCGGGCGAAGAGGCCGTGCGCAACTACAAGAAGGGCGACGAGGTCGAGGCCATGGTTCTGTCGATCGATGTCGAGCGCGAGCGCATCTCGCTGGGCATCAAGCAGTTCGAGGGCGATCCGTTCAACAACTTCGTGTCGCGCTACGACAAGAACAGCATCGTCAGCGGCACGGTGAAGGCAATCGATCCGAAGGGCGCGGTGATCATGCTCGAGGGCGAGGTCGAAGGCTACCTGCGGGCTTCCGAAGTGGCGCGCGACCGGGTGGAAGACATCCGCACGCACCTGAAGGAAGGCGACACCATCACCGTCATGGTGATCAACATCGACCGCAAGAACCGCGGCATCAACCTGTCGATCAAGGCCAAGGACATGGCCGACGAGGCCCAGGCGATGCAGCAGGTCACCCGCGAGCAGCCGTCGAATGCGGGCCTGACCAACCTGGGTGCGTTGTTGAAGGCCAAACTCGACAACAAGTCGGAGTAATCGTCCGCCATGACCAAGTCGCAGCTGATCGCCAACCTTGCGGCGCGTCATACGCAACTGGTCGCGAAGGACGCCGAACTCGCGGTCAAGATGATCCTGGACGCGATGGCGCACAGCCTCGCGGAAGGGCACCGCATCGAGATCCGCGGGTTCGGCAGTTTCGCCCTCAACTACCGGCCTCCGCGGGTCGGACGCAATCCGAAGTCCGGCGAGAAGGTGCACGTGCCCGCAAAGCACGTGCCGCACTTCAAGGCAGGCAAGGAATTGCGCGAACGTGTCGACGTCGCCGGCGCGTGAGCGCTGGCGACCTGGATTCCTCCCGTCGTGTCTAGCGTTCCTGCACAGGAGTCGGTGGCTGGCTCCGGGTCGGCGTTGCCGGTACCGCCCGGCAGGCCTTCGGCGCTGAGGCGCGTACTCGGCTACGTGTCGCTGGCGGTCAAGCTGGTGCTGTTCGCGCTGGTGTTCGTGCTGGCGGTCAAGAACAGCGAGCCGGTCACGCTCCGTTTCTTTCTCGGGCGCGAGGTCGAGACCTCGCTCGCGCTCGCCCTGGTGGCCGCACTCTGCGCCGGCGCATTTTTCGGTGTGCTGGCCATGGCAGGGTATGCCTTCCGCCTGCGCCGCGACAGATCGCGCGCACTGACGGAAGCGGTCGCCCTGCGTGGCGAACGCGACGGCCTGTGTGTCGAACGCGACCGGCTGCGTGGCGAACTCGCGGCGCTGGCGCTGGTCGTGCCGGTGCCGGAGGATGCTGCGCTGCCGACGGCCGGCAATACGGCCGCTGCCCGGCCGGGGCCCCATGAACTTTGAGTATTGGTGGCTGCTCGCCTTCCCGACGTTCTTCGGTCTGGGATGGGTGGCCGCGCGCATCGACATCAAGCAACTGGTGACCGAGTCGCGGGCGCTGCCGGTTTCCTACTTCCGCGGCATCAACTTCCTGGTCAATGAGCAGCAGGACAAGGCGATCGAGGCGTTCATCGAGGTCGTCAAGGTCGATCCCCAGACCGTCGAGCTGCACTTCGCGCTGGGCAGCCTGTTCCGCCGGCGCGGCGAGGTCGAGCGGGCGATCCGCATGCACCAGAGCCTGGTCGACCGGGAGGACCTGCCGGCCGAGCAGCGGCTGGACGCGATCTATGAACTCGCCCAGGACTACCTGAAGGCGGGACTGCTCGACCGTGCCGAGGAACTGTTCGGGAAGCTCGAAGGCACGGCGCGGGAGGACCTCGCAGCGCTCGCCCTGCTGGAGATCTACGAACAGGAACGCGAGTGGGAGCGCGCGATCGAGACCGCGCGCCGTGCCGAATCGCGCGACGGCCGCTCGTTCCAGATGGACATCGCCAACTACTACTGCGAACTGGCTGCGAACGAACTCGCCCATGCCCGCCCCGAGGAGGCGAGCCATCACCTCGAAAAGGCGCTGGCCGGCCACCGGAAGAGCGTCCGTGCAAGCATCCTGCTCGGCGACATCGAGCTGGCGACCGGGCAGGTCGAGCCGGCGATCGACGCCTGGAAGCGGATCGAGTCGCAGAACCCGGCCTATCTGTCGATGGTTGCCGAACGGTTGCTGAATGCCTACCGGAGCCTGGACAAGCCCGAGGTCGGCCTGCGCCTGCTTCATTACTACCTGGCAAACCATCCGTCCCTCGACCTGATGGCCGTGGTGTTCCAGGCGACGCTCGAGCAGCAGGGGGCCGAGGACGCCTACCGGCTGGTGCGCGACGAACTGAAGCGTACCCCGACGCTGATCGGGCTCGGCAAGCTCCTCGAGGCGCAACTGGTCACCACGCCGATCGAACAGCGTGCCGACCTCGAACTCATCCGGAACGTGGTCCAGCAGCAGACGCGCAGCCTGGCTATGTATCGCTGCGACCAGTGCGGCTTCAAGGCCCGCCAGTTTTACTGGCACTGCCCGGCCTGCCGCGGCTGGGAGACCTATTCGCCGAAACGCACCGAGGAACGTGAACTGAGCGTCTGACGGTCTTTTCGATCCGCTGTCCTGCAAGAGTCACTCAGCCGCTGTACTGTCGCAACTTTTCCGTGCTCCAAGTCCATTCCATGCCCCTGACGATGACCGACCAGTCCTCATTTCCGATCGGACCGCGCGTGATCGTCGCGCTCGACCTCGCCAGCGCCGACGCAGCGCTCGAGATGGCGCGTCGGCTCGACCCTCGCCGCTGCCGCGTGAAGGTCGGCAAGGAACTGTTCACGACTGGCGGTCCCCTGCTGGTGACGCGGCTGCGCGCGATGGGCTTCGAGGTGTTCGTCGACCTGAAGTTCCACGACATTCCGAACACCGTGGCGGCCGCCTGCCGCGCAGCGGCCTCGGACGGGGCCTGGATGCTCGATGTACATGCAAGTGGCGGGCGGCGGATGATGGAAGCCGCGCGCGAGGCGCTGGCCCCGTTCAGCCGACGCCCGCTGCTGGTCGCGGTGACGGTCCTCACCAGCATGGATGTACGCGACCTGGCCGAGGTCGGGGTACCCGCCGATCCGGAAGCGCAGGTGCTCAGGCTGGCGCTGCTCGCCAGGGACAGCGGCATGGACGGTGTGGTGTGTTCCCCGCGCGAGGCACGCCTGCTGCGCGAGCATTGCGGTCCGGGCTTCGTGCTGGTGACCCCGGGCGTGCGGCCGCCGACGGCCGCGGCCGACGACCAGTCGCGCATCGCGACGCCGGCGGAGGCGGTTGCCGCCGGGGCGCACTACCTGGTCATCGGACGGCCGATCACGCAGGCGGCCGATCCTGTCGCGGCACTGTCCTCGATCATCGAACAGACCGGAGGCTAGACCATGAAGGTGACGGTCGTCGGTACCGGATACGTCGGCCTCGTCTCGGGCGCCTGCTTCGCCGACCTTGGCAATGACGTGTTGTGCCTCGACATCGACGAGCGCAAGGTCGCGCAGTTGCAGGCCGGTGGCATCCCGATCCATGAGCCCGGGCTCGAGGCGATCGTCAAGCGCAACGTCGCCGCCGGGCGGCTGAATTTCACGACCGATCCGCAGCAGGCCGCCGCGTTTGGCCAGGTGCAGTTCCTCGCCGTCGGCACCCCGCCGGGGGAGGACGGTTCGGCCGACCTGCAGTACGTGATCGCCGCGGCACGGTCGATCGGTCGGTACCTTGACGGCTATTGCGTGATCGTCGACAAGTCCACGGTACCGGTGGGTACCGCCGACCTCGTGCGTGAGGCGATCGACGGGGAACTCGCACGGCGCGGTGTGTCGCATCCGTTCAGCGTCGTGTCCAATCCCGAGTTCCTGAAGGAGGGCGCGGCGGTCGAGGACTTCATGCGGCCCGACCGCGTCGTGCTCGGCGTGGACGACGAGCGTGCGCTGCGCATCATGCGCGAGCTGTATGCACCGGTCCAGCGCAACCACGAGCGGCTGATCGTGATGGACGTGCGCTCGGCCGAACTCACGAAGTACGCGGCCAACGCGATGCTCGCGACGCGCATCTCTTTCATGAACGAGCTGGCCAACCTGGCGGAACGGCTGGGGGCGGACATCGAGCAGGTGCGAAAGGGCATCGGTTCCGATGCCCGCATCGGCTACCACTTCCTGTATGCCGGTGCCGGCTTCGGCGGATCGTGCTTCCCGAAGGATGTGCAGGCGCTGCGCCGGACCGCGCAGCAGTGCGGCATGGAACTGTCCATCCTGGAAGCAGTGCACGACGTGAACGAACGGCAGAAGCAGGTGCTGGTCGACAAGGTCGTGGCACGCTTCGGCGAGTCGCTCGCCGGCCGGCGGTTTGCGCTCTGGGGGCTCGCGTTCAAGCCGAACACCGATGACATGCGCGAGGCACCGAGCCTGGTGATCATCGACGCGCTGCTCGCGCGGGGCGCCACCGTGAATGCCTACGATCCGGTGGCCATGGATGTCGCGCGCGCCCTGCTCGAGGCGCGCGACGGCGTCACGTTCTTCGACAGCGCCCGTGCAGCGCTGCAGGGCTGCGATGCACTACTCCTGGTCACCGAATGGAAGGAATTCCGCAGCCCCGACTTCGAGTCGATCCGCCGCGAGCTCAGGCATCCGGTGATCATCGACGGACGCAACCTGTACGATCCCGAAATGGTGAACGAAGCCGGGATCGAGTACTACCCGATCGGCCGGGCGCAGTCGAAGGCGGCCGAGGCACCATGAAGGAGCCTCCGAGCCCCCGGGACGCACATCAGGCCGGCTATTCCCGCGAACGTGCCCGCACGGGCCGCGTGCTGGTGGTCGGCGACGTGATGCTCGACCGCTACTGGTTCGGCGCGGTCGAGCGTATTTCCCCCGAGGCACCGGTGCCGGTGGTGCGCGTCGAACGCAGCGAGGAGCGGCCCGGCGGGGCGGCGAACGTGGCACGCAATGCAGCCGCCCTCGGCGCGCGTACCCGGCTGCTGTGCGTGGTCGGCGACGACGAGGCGGGTGCCGCCCTCGAGCG
Organism: Bordetella parapertussis; assembly: GCA_945877995.1. Classification (GTDB taxonomy): domain Bacteria; phylum Pseudomonadota; class Gammaproteobacteria; order Burkholderiales; family CAIKXV01; genus CAIKXV01. The sequence continues at coordinate 10,175 of CAMDXD010000048.1, read as the reverse complement.
CCTGCTCAGTGCCGAGCGCGTGGTCGCCGACATGCACCGCGACCCGACCATCTCGACCACGGTCAAGCTGCGCGTGATCAGCCGGCAACAGCAGCTGATGCGCATCGATTTCGAGACGCTGCCCAGCCACGAGGTGCTGGCCGCCAAGCTCGCTGCGTTCGAGGCGGCGCTGCCCGAGTCGGACGTGGTGATCCTGTCCGATTACGCCAAGGGCGGGCTTGCCCACATCGAGCGGATGATCGCGGTGGCGCGTGCGGCGGGCAAGCCCGTGCTGGTCGACCCCAAGGGGGAGGATTACCGGCGCTACCGCGGCGCGACGCTGCTCACGCCCAACCGCAGCGAGTTCCGGCAGGTCGCCGGGAACTGGAGCGGCGACGCAGCGCTGGCCGACAAGGCACAACGCCTGCGCGCCGACCTCGGCCTCGAAGCACTGCTCGTCACGCGCAGCGAGGAGGGCATGACGCTTTTCGACGCGGACGGCATGCACCACCAGCCGACGCATGCGCGCGAGGTCTACGATGTCAGCGGTGCCGGCGACACGGTGATCGCGACCATCGGCGTGATGCTCGCCTGCGGCGCAGCGCTGCCCGAGGCAATGCGCGTGGCCAACCGCGCCGCGGGGATCGTCGTCGGCAAGCTGGGGACGGCGGTCGTGCATCCGGAAGAACTCGCTGCGCCCATGCAGGAAGAAAGCTGAAGATGGCAGGCTACTACATCGTCACCGGCGCGGCTGGGTTCATCGGGTCCAACCTCGTGCGGGCGCTCAATGCGCGTGGCGAGCGGGACATCATCGCGGTCGACAACCTCACGCGCGGTGACAAGTTCAACAACCTGGTCGACTGCGAAATTGCTGATTACTTCGACAAGAAAGACTTCTTTGAGGCCTTGTCGAACGGTGCGTTCGAAGGCGGCATCGAGGCCGTTCTGCACCAGGGCGCCTGCTCGGACACGGTCGAGTCCGACGGCCGCTACATGATGGACAACAACTACCGCTGGACGGCCGAACTGATCCAGTTCTGCCAGGCTGAGGAAGTCCCGCTGGTCTATGCGTCGTCGGCCGCGGTGTACGGCGGTAGCGGCGTGTTCCGCGAGTCGCGCGAGTTCGAGCGCCCGCTGAATGTCTACGGCTATTCCAAGTTCCTGCTCGACCAGGTCGTGCGCCGGCAACTCGCCGCGCGCACCGCACCGATCGTCGGGCTGCGCTACTTCAACGTGTACGGTCCCGGCGAGCGCCACAAGGGGCGGATGGCGTCGGTGGCCATGCACTTCTTCGACCAGTACCGGGCCACCGGCAAGGTTCGCCTGTTCGCGGGGTCCGCTGGCTATGGCGATGGCGATCAGCGGCGCGACTTCGTGTCGGTCGACGACGTGGTCTCGGTGAACATGCATTTCCTCGGCAAGGCCGACGCCAGCGGTATCTACAACTGCGGGACCGGTCGGGCGCAGACGTTCAATGATGTCGCGGTGGCCACCGTCAATGCCTGCCGCGCGCAGCACGACCAGGGTACGCTGTCGCTCGACGCGATGCGTGCCGCGGGGCTGATCGAATACTTCCCGATGCCCGCCGACCTCGCGCGCAAGTACCAGAGCTTCACCGAAGCCGACCTCTCGCTGCTGAGGCGTACGGGCTACAGCGCGCCCTTCGCGGACGTGGCCGAGGGCGTCGTGCGCTATGTCGGCCATCTCGCACGCGCTGCGTAAGCTACGTGGCTACGCGGGTGCGCAGCCTGCCGGGCCGGCGTGGTTCAGAACCACGCGATCCCGGTGCGTCCGCGCGGATCGCTTGCCGTGCTGACCTCGCCGCTGGCCCGGTCGATATGGACGACCTGCATGTTGCCCCATGCACGGCCGCCGATCGAGACCGCGTGGCCCCTGCTGCGCAGCGCGGCGATCCAGTCGTCGGCAAACGCGTCCGGCTCGACCTCGATCCGGTCGGGCCTGAACTGGTGGTGGTAGCGCGGTCGTGACACCAGTCCAGCCGGCGAGGGCGGATCGGCAGAGGTGATGTCGAGCACCGCCAGCAGCAGCATGCTGATGATGCGCGAACCTCCCGGCGCACCCAGCACATGGACGCCACGGGCCGTCTCGACGAACATCGGCGTCATGCTGGACAGCGGACGCTTGCCGGGTTCGATCCGGTTCGCCTCGCGCCCGACCAGCCCGTAGGCGTTCGGCTGTGCACCGGGCAGCGCGAAGTCGTCCATTTCATTGTTCAGCAGCACGCCGGTGCTGCCGGCGATGAACCCGGAGCCGAACAGTGTATTGATCGTGAGCGTCGCCGCGACCCGGTTGCCGTCGCGATCAACCACCGACAGGTGGGTCGTGTCGGTGCTCTCGCGTGCGGCCGGGCTGTCGCCGAGGCGGCTGCTCGGGGTCGCCTGCCGAGGGTCGATATCGGCCCCGCGCGCGCGCAGGTGCGCTTCCGACAGCAGCCGGTAGAGGGGGGGCGGGTCATAGTCGGGGTCGCCAAGCCAGCGCGCCCGCTCATCGAATGCACGCCGCAGCGCCTCGGAGACCAGGTGTGCGCCTGACGGTGACCGGTGCTCCAGCGCACCGAACCGCGACAGCATCGCCAGGCTCTGTGCAATCACCACCCCGCCGGACGATGGCAGCGCAGCCGCAGTGATCGTGGCGTCGCGGTATTCGAACCGCATCGGCTGGCGTTCGACGATGGCATAGGCGGCGAGGTCGTGCGCTTGCCAGATCCCGCCGTCGGCGCGTACCGAGGCAACCAGTTCGGCAGCGACCGGGCCTGCATAGAAGCCGGCGTGGCCGTCCCTGGCGAGCCGCTCGAGCGTCGCGGCGAGCGCCGGCTGGCGCAACTGGTCTCCCGCCTCAGGCGCGCGGCCGGCGGGCATGAAGGCGGCGGCAGTGCGTGCGTCGCGCTGCAGGCGCGCGGAGGCAAGACGCGCGACGGCCGCGAAGCGCGCATCCACCGTGAAGCCGTCGCGCGCGAGCCCGATCGCCGGGGCCAGCGAACGCGCGAGCGGCAACCGCCCGTACTGCCGGGAGAGGTGCGCGATCCCGGCCGGCAGTCCCGGGATCGCCGACGAACGTGCGCCGTCGAGCGACGCGCGCGGCACTGCACGCCCGGATGCATCGACATACATGCGCGCATCGGCTGCGGCGGGCGCGGTCTCGCGCGCGTCGACCATCACCTGGTACCCGTCATGCGCCCTGTGCAGCAGGAAGAACCCGCCACCGCCGATGCCCGAGGAATAGGGTTCGACGACCGCCAGCGCGGCGGCGACCGCGATCGCGGCATCGAAGGCATTGCCGCCCGCGGCGAGCACCTGGCGGCCGGCTTCGCTCGCCAGCGGGTGCGCGGAGGCGATGCCTTCGCGCGAAGCTGGTACCGGAGCCGGCGGGGTCGCCGGTTCGCCCAGCGCTGCCGCTCGCGCAGGCGCCGACGCAGACAGCAGCGCGGCCAGGCTCGCCGGCACGAGTGCCGGCGCCATCGCGATCGTGGCAGCAGCCGCGATCGCATGGGCTGCACCGGCAAGGCGACCGGGCAACCGCATCGTCGTACCGGTCAGGCCGACTCGGGCGGTGCCGCCAGCAGCGCCGGTACCGGCGACCGGCGGCGACGGACGATGGCCGCCTGACCGGCGGGGCTGGTGAGGGCAGGCTTGTCCGGCAGCGGCGGCGGCACGTAGGCGGTGGTGAACAGCGGATCGTCCGGGATGCGCCGTCGCGCGCTGAATGGCGCCGGCCTCTCGGAGGGGCGGCCGCGCTCGTGCATCGGTTCACCGCGTGCGGGGCGCTCGGACGCAGGCGCCGAGGAGCGCCCGTGCGGCGCGCCGGAGCGGCCACCGCGATCGCCGTCGCGCGAGGGGCGTTCGCGTTCATGCCCGCTGCCGAGGCCGGGGCCGGGACGGGCGGACGGTGTCCAGCCTTCCACCTCGCACACCGGCAGCTTGCGCTTGATCAGTTTCTCGATGCTGGCGAGCATTTCGTCTTCGCCCGGGCTGACCAGGGAGATCGCCTCGCCCAGCATGCCGGCGCGACCAGTGCGCCCGATGCGGTGCACATAGTCTTCGGCCGACTGCGGTAGCTCGAAGTTGATCACGTGCGGCAGGTGGTCGATGTCGAGCCCGCGCGCGGCGATGTCGGTGGCAACCAGCAGCGTGATCCGGTTTGCCTTGAAATCGGCCAGCGCCTGCATCCGCTCGGCCTGCGTCTTGTCGCTGTGGATCTCGGCAGCGGACAACCCTTCCTGCTGCAGCGACAAGGTGAGCCTGCGTGCGGTCTGCTTGGTGCGCGTGAAGACCAGCACCTGCGTCAGACCGCGGCTGCGTACCAGGTGCGACAACAGGCGACGTTTGTTGCCGTCATCGCAGCGATGGATGATGTGCGTGATGGTCTCGGCGGTCGCGTTCGGGCGCGCCACCTCGATGCGGATCGGCGACTTGAGCAACTGCTCGGACAGGCGCCTCACCTCTTCCGGGAACGTGGCCGAGAACAGCAGGCTCTGCCGCCGCTCCGGCAGCAGTGCGAGGATCCGCTTGATATCGGGCATGAAGCCCATGTCGAGCATGCGATCGGCTTCGTCTAGCACCAGGTATTCGACCTGGGACAGCGAAAGGGTCTTCTGCTGGATATGGTCGAGCAGGCGGCCCGGGGTGGCGACCACGATCTCGACACCTGCGCGCAGCTGGGCTATCTGCGGATCGATCGAGACGCCGCCGAACACGCAGGTCACGCGCAGCATCGTGTACTTCGCATATGCACGGACGTTTTCTTCGACCTGGGCGGCCAGCTCACGCGTCGGGGCGAGGATCAGCGCGCGTACCTGGTGGCGGGCGGGCGACACGCTGTTGTTCGCGTGCGCGCGCAGCCGCTGCAGCATCGGCAGCGCGAAGGCGGCGGTCTTGCCGGTGCCGGTCTGCGCGCCACCGAGCAGGTCGATGCCGCGCAGCACATGCGGGATAGCCTGGGTCTGGATCGGCGTGGGCAACTTGTAGCCGAGTTCGTCGAGCGCACGAAGGATCTCTGGTGCCAGGCCGAGGTCACGGAACTGCACGACGGGTGGTGGCTCCGCTGCGGGCGCCTCGGTCTGTGCTGCCGCGCCCTGCGCCGGCGAGTGCTCGGGGTCGGTCGTCGGGCGAACGATCTCTGCTTCGTCGTTGTACGCGCCGTTATCTGACGCTTGATCGATTTTTTCAGTACTCTCCATAACCCGAAAGCATAGCATGCTCCCTGGTCGAGACGCCAAGCCTGGCCAGAGTGCCAGGTATCGGCGGCCGGGCGCCTGTTCCCGTCGCCCGCCTTGCGGCGGCCCGTGCGATCATCGACGGTCACCTGAAGCAACCGGTTCCGCGTCCTGAAATCCAGTCTCGAACACGTCTTTTCCGCTGGTGGGCCGCTCGCCCGCGCTGTGCCCGGCTACCGCCCGCGGCCCGGGCAGGTAGAACTCGCCGAGTCGATCGCGCGCACGCTGGACAGCAACGGCGTGCTGGTCGCGGAGGCTGGCACCGGGACCGGCAAGACCTTCGCCTATCTGGTGCCGGCATTGCTTTCCGGCAGCAAGGTGATCATCTCGACCGGCACCAAGACCCTGCAAGACCAGCTATTTGACCGCGACCTGCCGCTGGTGCGCGCGGCGCTCAACGTACCGGTTTCGGTGGCCCTGCTGAAGGGGCGTTCGAACTATGTGTGCCACTACCACCTCGCGCGCAACGCACGCGAGGGCCTGTTCGGCAACGCCCAGGACGTGCGGCATTTCCGGGAAATCGAGCGTTTTGCCGCCACCAGCAAGTCGGGCGACCGCAGCGAACTCGCAGCCGTGCCGGACAATGCACCAGCGTGGGCGATGGCCACGTCCACGCGCGAGAACTGCCTCGGCGCGGAATGTCCGCAGTTCCAGCAGTGCTTCGTGATGGAGGCGCGGCGCAACGCGCTCGCTGCCGACCTCGTCGTGGTGAACCATCACCTGTTCTTCGCCGATGTCGCCCTGCGCGACACCGGGTTCGCAGAACTGCTGCCGGCCTGCGACGCCGTGATCTTCGACGAAGCCCATGCGTTGCCTGACACGGCGAGCATGTTCTTCGGCGAATCGGTGTCGACCTCGCAACTGCTCGACCTGGTGCGTGACACGCGGGCCGAGGCCCTGGCTGGGGCTCGCGACTATGCGCCGCTGCCAGTGGCCGCCGGCGCGCTGGAAAAGGCGGCGCGCGATCTGCGCCTGGCGGTGCGCGAGGATGCCGGCCGCCTGACCCTCCGGCTGCTGCGCGAGCGCCCGTCGTTCCTTCCCGCGCTGGAACAGTTGCTGGGCGCGCTCGAGGCGCTGGCCGGGCACCTGGCGGAGCAGGGCGAGCGCAGCGAGGGGCTTGGCAAGTGCGCCGAACGCTGCGATGAACTGTTCCGCCGCCTGTCGCGCTGGCATGCGCAGGCAGTCGCGGAGGCCGCTGGCGCAGGACGTCCGGCCCAGGGCGAAGGTGCCAGTGCCGACGCGGACGAGGACGCGGGCTGGGTACTCTGGGGCGAGACCTTCGCGCAGTCGCTGCAATTGCATGCCACGCCGCTGTCGATCGCCCGCATCTTCCGCCAGCAGCTCGGCGGCCACGGCGGCCATCCGAAGGCCTGGGTGTTCACGTCCGCGACGCTGTCGATCGAGGGCGATTTCAGCCACTACGCGGGCGCGCTCGGGTTGTCGGATGCCGAATGCGCGACCTGGCCGAGTCCGTTCGATTTTCCGCGCCAGTCGATGCTGTACGTGCCCACCGGGATGCCGGAACCGAACACCGCCGATTATGTGCGTGCGGTCGTCGAGGCCGCGTTGCCGGTGATCGAGGCGGCAGGCGGCCGCGCGTTCGTGCTGTGCACGAGCCTGCGCGCGATGCGCGCTGCGCACCAGTTGCTCGACGAAGCCTTCCGGCGCCGCGGGCTGCTGTTCCCGCTGATGGTCCAGGGCGAGGCGTCGCGTACCGAACTGCTCGAGCAGTTCCGCATGCGCGGCAATGCCGTCCTGGTGGCCAGCCATTCGTTCTGGGAGGGGGTCGACGTGCGCGGTGACGCCCTGTCGCTGGTGGTGATCGACAAGTTGCCGTTCGCGCCGCCGGACGACCCGGTGCTCGCCGCACGCATCGAACACATGAACCGCAACGGCGGCAACGCATTCGCGCAGATCCAGCTGCCGGATGCGGCGATCACGCTCAAGCAGGGCGCCGGGCGCCTGATCCGTGACGAGACCGACCGCGGCGTGCTGATGATCTGCGACCCGAGGCTGATGTCCAAGGGCTACGGACGGAAGATCCTGAAGAGCCTGCCACCGATGAAGCTCACACGCGAGCTGGCCCCGGTGCAGGCGTTCTTCCGCGGCTGACCGGCAACGCCGGGGCGATCCGCCGGTCGTGCTTTTTCTGTTCCTTCAGTCGCCGACCCGGCTGCCGTGCAGGTCGTGCTCGTCGGCGCGTGTGACCTTGACGTCGATGAAGTCACCCGGCCTGGCGCCGCGCGCCCGCGATACATGGACCAGCCCGTCGATCTCGGGAGCATCCGCGGCGCTGCGGCCAACAGCGCGCGTGCCCTCGGCCGAATCGACCAGCACCCGTACCGTGGAGCCGACCTTGCGCGCGAGCCGGGCGGCGCTGATGCCTGCCTGCACCGCCATGAACCGCGCCTGCCGTTCCTCGCGCACCGCGTCAGGCACCGGATCGGGCAGGGCGTTGGCAGCCGCGCCTTCGACCGGCGAATAGGCAAAACAGCCGACGCGGTCGAGCTGGGCTTCTTCCAGGAATTCGAGGAGCTGTTCGAACTCGGCTTCCGTCTCGCCGGGGAAGCCGGCGATGAACGTACTGCGGATGGTCAGGTCGGGACAGGCCGCGCGCCAGGCGCGGATGCGGGCGAGGTTGTTCTCGACGCTGGCGGGACGTTTCATCAGCTTCAGGATGCGCGGACTGGCATGCTGGAAGGGAACGTCGAGGTAGGGCAGCACCTTGCCCTCGGCCATCAGGGGGATCACCTCGTCGACATGCGGGTACGGGTACACGTAGTGCAGGCGCACCCACGCGCCGAGGGAGGACATGGCCTGTACGAGTTCGGTCATCCGGGTCTTTACCGGGCGCCCGCCCCAGAAGCCGGTACGGTACTTCACGTCGACACCGTAGGCCGAGGTGTCCTGTGAGATCACCAGCAGTTCCCTGACGCCGGCGCGCACGAGGTTTTCCGCCTCCTGCAGCACGTCGCCGACCGGCCGTGAGACCAGGTCGCCACGCATCGACGGGATGATGCAGAAGGTGCACCGATGATTGCAGCCTTCCGAGATCTTGACGTACGCGTAGTGCCTCGGCGTCAGCCGTATGCCCTGCGGCGGCACCAGGTCGATGAACGGATCGTGCGGATGCGGCAGGTGTTCATGGACCGCCTGCATCACCGCTTCGGTCGCATGCGGGCCGGTGACCGCCAGCAGGTTCGGGAAGGTGTCGCGGACCACCGTGCCCTTGGCACCGAGGCAGCCGGTGACGATCACCTTGCCGTTTTCCGCCAGGGCCTCGCCGATCGCCTCCAGCGACTCCTCGACGGCGGCATCGATGAAGCCGCAGGTGTTGACGATCACCATGTCGGACCCGGCGTAGTCGGGCGAAATCGCGTAGCCCTCAGCGCGGAGCTGGGTAAGGATGCGTTCGGAGTCGACGAGCGCCTTCGGGCAGCCCAGCGACACGAAGCCCACCCGGGGCACCGTGGGCGCGGGCGCCTGCGCCACGCCGGGATTGGTGGGCCGTGACCGGGCGGGTGGTGCCGCGCCGCCGGTCGTGCCGGGACGCCCTTGCGCGGGAGGCAACGCCTACTTCTCTTCCGGCTTGCTGCCGGACGCGCCGCCGAAGCCGGGGAACGGGAAGCTGCTGAACATGTTCTGCGTCTGCTTCTGCATCTGCTGCTGCATGTCGACGAACATCTTCGCGCTCTGCTCCAGGTAGCCGCTCATCAGGCTCTGCACCGCCGGGCCCTGCATCTTGACGATCTGGTTCCAGGCCTCGGTGTTCACCAGCGGATTGCTGCCGTACAGCGAGCGGGACTGGTCCTGCAACTGCTGCTGGATGCCCATGAACGTCTGGACGTTCTTCTCAAGGTAACTGCCCATCATGCCCTGCATCGCATTACCGTAGAAGCGGATCATCTGCGACAGCATGTCTGACGAGAACATCGGCGCCTCGCTGTTCTCCTCGTCGAGGATGATCTGCAGCAGGATGTTCCGCGTGAGGTCATCGTTCGTCTTGGCGTCGATCACCTGGAACGGCGTCTGTTCGATGACCAGTTGCTTGACATTGGCCAGCGTGATGTAGGTGCTGGTGGCGGTGTCGTAGAGGCGGCGGTTCGGGTACTTCTTGATGATGCGCGGCGTGTCGCTCATTGTCCCTTGATCCCTCGTCCGGCTGTTCAACGGTGGCGTCGGTGCGGCAGTTGCGAGTATGCACCTGTTCGCCACATGTGCCCCGAGGGCTCCTCGGGGGCGCGGAGTCTAATGGATTTCCATCGGTTCATGGAGACCGCAAGCCGCGCGGCACCCCGGTCAGGACATGTGCTGGCCGCCGTTGATCGCGATGTTGGAGCCGGTGACGAACGCGGCCTCCTCCGAGCACAGATAGGCGACCAGGCCGGCCACTTCCTCGGGCTTGCCCAGTCGGCCCATCGGGATCTGCGGCACGATCTTGGTGTCGAGCACTTCCTTCGGGATCGCCATCACCATCTTCGTGCCGATGTAGCCGGGCGAAATCGTGTTTACGGTGACGCCCTTGCGGGCGACTTCCAGGGCCAGGGCCTTGGTGAAGCCATGCATGCCGGCCTTTGCCGCCGAGTAGTTGGTCTGGCCGAACGCGCCCTTCTGGCCGTTCACCGACGAGATGTTGACCACGCGTCCCCAGCCCCGATCGACCATGCCATCGACCACCGGCTTGCACATGTTGAACACGCTGTCGAGGTTCGTCTTGAGCACCGCGTCCCAGTCGACCTTGCCCATCTTCTTGAAGGTCATGTCGCGGGTGATGCCGGCATTGTTCACCAGCACGTCGATCGGTCCGACATCGGCCATCACCTTGGCGCAGCCGGCGGCGCACGAGTCGAAGTCCGAGACGTCGATCTGCACGGCATAGATGTCGTGTCCCTTTTCCTTCATCTCTGCCAGCCAGCCCGCAGCCTTCGTGTTGCCCGGCGAATAGCTGACCACCACCTTGTCG
>CAMDXD010000047.1 GCA_945877995.1 Bordetella parapertussis | reverse complement strand
AGCCGTACGAGGTCGCCACCCGCTCGCTCTACACCGTGCACCAGCGCATCGCCGCTACCTTTCGCAAGGGGCGCGCAATCATCGCTGGCGATGCGGCGCATGTGAACAGCCCGATCGGCGGCATGGGCATGAACAGCGGCGTGCACGATGCGATGAACCTCGGCGCGAAGCTGCATGCAATCTTCGAAGGCCGTGCCGGCCTCGACGTGCTCGATCGCTACAGCCGGCAGCGCCGCCATGTGGCGGTGAACCACACCAAGCTGCACACCGAGCGCAACAAGAAGCTGCTCGCCGAGCAGGATCCGGCGGTGCGCGAGAAGAACCACGACGAGATCCGGCGCACGGCGGAAGACCCCGCGCGCGCGCGGCAGTTCCTGCTTCGCACCTCGCTGATCCAGAGCGTGCGCGAGGCCGAAGCGATCGAGTAGTTCCGTCAATACCTTCAGGAGGGCAGCATGGACCAGCCGACGCGCATGCAGCACAAGCTGCGCCATATCGCGATCTCGGTGCCGGATGTTGCCGAGGCGCAGAAGTTCTTCGAGGAGGCCTTCGGCATGACCAAGGCCGGCGATGCCGGGCGCGGTGTCTACATGACCGACGGCACGATGAACGTCGCGCTGCTCGACTTCAAGAACGACAGGATCGCCGGCATGGACAACGACGGTCCGTACCATGGGCTGATCCATTTCGGCATGTGGGTCGACAGCCTCGAGCAGGCTGCGGAGCAGGCGAAGGCGGCCGGTGCGGTGCATGTGCACGGCCGTCCGCCGGATGCGCCGAATCGGTACTACGAAGTGAAGTACCGCAACCCGCACGGGCTGGTGTTCGATCTCACCGCCAGTGGATGGATCGGGGCGGTGAAGCATGTGGAGCCGGTGAACAACGTCGAGTGATGGTCCTGCCGCGGCCCTGAGCCGGGGCCGTGAAAGGTGCCGGGCTGTCCGGTGCTCAGCTAACCGGGCGCGCCGCCCGGCTCGTCTCCAGCGCCACCTCCAGGAACCGCTGCAGCACGCCGCTTCGGTCTTCGGCGCGCGTCGCCGCGACGATCTGCATCTGGTCGGCGATGCCGCGCAGTTCGCAGTAGGTGACGCCCGGGATCGCCAGGTTGCGGATCGAGTCGGGCACGATCGCGACGCCGATGCCACCGGACACGAGGCCGACGCAGGCCTGGATGTCGTTCGCCTCCTGCACCACCTTCGGTTCGAATCCGGCGTTGCGGCAGATCGCCATGGTGTGGGCATGGACGCTCGGCGGCCCGCGCTTCACCACGGTGACGAACGGTTCCGGCGCCAGTCGCGAGGGCGCGATTGTACGGTGCCTCGACAGCGGATGCCCGGCCGGCAGCACGGCGACGAACCGTTCCCGCAGCACCTGCTGGACGCGGATGGTCGGGTCGTCGAAGAAGTTGCGGATGAACGCGAGGTCGACGGTGCCGGTCTTCAGCGCATTGAGCAATGGCAGGTGCTTCATCTCGCGTAACTCGACCTGTACGCCGGGATAGCGGGTGCGGAACGCACGCATCACGCGCGGGAAGTAGTCGAACGCGATCGAGCTGAGGAAGCCGATCACCAGCCGCCCTTCCTCGCCACGATGCACGCGCTGGCTGGCGGCCGTCATCGCCTCGACGTCGTTCAGGATGCGGCGTGCATGCTCGATGAACACCTCGCCGGCTACAGTGAGCGCGACCTTCCGGCGGCTGCGGTCGAACAGCGACAGGCCGATCTCGCCTTCGAGCGCATGGATCTGCTGGGTCAGCGGGGGCTGCGCGATGTGCAGCCGCTCCGCCGCCCGAGTGAAGTTGAGCGCATCGGCCACGGCGACCGCGTAACGCAGGTGGCGTAGCTCCATCGATACTCCACGGATATCGTCGATCGTCGAAGTATATATTGGACGTATTGCTGGCTTCGGCTCACATTGACGGATTGCCGTCCAAGTCCACCCCGGAGTCCGCGATGAACCTGAAGCCTATCCTGTTCGACCAGAAGCGACTGCACGCGATGATGGATCGCAAGCAGGTCGACATGCTGATCGTGCGCGGCGTCGAGAACTCGAAATACCTGAGCGGCTTCTTCCACAACGGCGCCAACCTCGGCTACCGGCCGTTCTGCGTGTTCTATTTCCGCGACCCGGCGATCGCCCCGGCGTTCGTGGTGCCCGCCGTCGACCTGCACCTGGCGATGGACAGCACCTGGATCAAGGACGTCCGTGCCTATGCGATGGCCGAGTTTTTCACCGATGTCGACGCGAAGTTCCATGACGACTTCTTCGAGGCGGCCAGCGCGGTGATGGTCGAGCGCAAGCTCAAGCCGATGCGCGTAGGCACCGAGGGCGATGCGCTGACCTACGGTTACCGGATGAAGTTCTTCCAGTGGCTGGAAGATGCCGGCCACACGCCGGTCGACGTCGGCTACGACCTGGAGATCGTGCGCGTGGTGAAGACGCCGGAGGAACTGGTGCGCCTGCACCGCGCCACGGCGATCACGGTCAAGGCGCACGAGAGCTTCCGGGCCGCGATCAAGCCGGGCAACACGGATGAAGACCTGCACCGTGCCGCGACGGTGCGCATGATGCAGGAAGGCGCGCACCAGATCCGCTTCATCAACATCGGCTGCGGGCCGAAGACGAGCTTCGCGGCGCATGCTCCGTATCCGTACGGGCACACGATGAAGGTCGGCGATTTCGTCAAGGTGGACATGGGCGCCATCTATGGCGGCTACTACGCCGACTTCGTCCGGTCCTACTTCATCGGCGAGGCGTCGCAGCGGCAGAAGGACATCTGGCGGTGGCTCAACGACGCGCAGCTCGAGGTCGGCCATGCACTGCGGCCGGGCATGATCGGCGGCGAGATTTTCGACCTGTTCTACAAGAAGATCAGCCGCAACCTCGACCGCTACCCGCGCGAGTTCATCGGGCACGGCATCGGACTGGGTTCGCACGAGCAGCCGCGGATGAACCAGGTGAACAAGGCAGTTCTCGAGGCGAATGCAGTGGTCTGCATGGAGTCGAGCTACTACCACGACGGGGTACGCCACCACACCGAAGACACGTTCCTGATTAAGGAGGACGGCGTCGACATGTGGACCCAGGACTGCCCGCGGGAACTCATCGTGCCCGTGTGATCCGCGCCGGCCGCCGCGCGCCGGTACGCTTGTTGCCTGCAGTCGTCTCCATCCACACGAAACCGCGGAGGCCGCATGAATGCCCGTTCTCCCGCAGTGTCCACGCTGGCTGCGCTCGCCCTGTCGACCGCGATCGCGCCCGTGCTCGCCCAGCAGGCCTACCCGTCGAAGCCGGTGCGGGTGATCGTCGGCTATCCACCGGGTGGAAGCATCGACCTGGTCGGGCGCATGATGTCCGGCGAGCTGTCGAAGGTCACCGGCCAGCCTTTCGTGGTCGAGAACCGGGCAGGCGCGGGCGGCACCATTGCAGCGCAGGCGGTGGTGTCGGCGCCCCCGGACGGAAACACGCTGCTGGCCGGGGCGGCCGGGCAGATTTCTTCCGCGCCGAGCAACTTCCGCAAGCTGTCCTACGATCCGCAGCGCGACTTCGCGCCGATCGTGCTGATCGCCAACCAGCCGAACGTGCTGATCGTGCATCCGTCGGTGCCCGTGCGCACCGCGAAGGAGTTCATCGCGCGGGTGAAGGCGAGCCCAGGCCGCTTCACCTATGGTTCATCGGGCATCGGTGCCACCCAGCACATGTCCGCCGAGCTGTTCTCGATGATGACCGGCGCGAGCATGTTGCACGTGCCGTACAAGGGTGGTGCGCCAGCGATGGCCGACCTGCTGGCGGGCCATATCGACTTCATGTTCAGCGTGGTGCCCACCGCGATGCCGTTCATCGCCAACGGCCGGGTACGCGCGATCGCGCTGACCTCGGCCAGGCGCATCGAATCGATGCCCCAGGTGCCGACGCTCGACGAATCCGGCCTGAAGGGCTTCGACTTCTCCGGCTGGATCGGCATGCTCGGGCCGGCCGGCTTGCCCAGGCCGATCGTGATGCAGCTCAACGCCGAAGGCAACAAGGCGATCGTCGGCTCGTTGCGCAGGCAGCTCGTCGACCTCGGCCTGGGGCTCGCCGGCGGCACGCCCGAACAGTTCGCCGAGTTCATCCGGGTCGATACGTTGAATGTCGCAAAGGTCGTCATGGCGGCGAAGATCGAACCGCAATGAGCCTGATTCCCGAAGGAGCCCACGCATGACTTTCCAGATTGCAGGACGCTGCGCCACCACTGGACGCTTCGGCGTCGCCATCGCCACCCGTCCGATAGCCGTCGGCGCTCGTTGTCCGTTCTTCGCGCCCGGCGAGGGGCTGGTAGTGTCGATGGCGTCGACCGATCCGCGCCTCGGTCCGCTGGGCACGAAGCTGCTGCAGCTCGGCTATTCGTCGAAACGGGTCCTCGAGGAGCTGGCTGCCAGCGATCCGTACATCGAGCATCGCCAGTTGTGCGTGATCGACCGCGACGGCCTCGCGGTCGCTCGCACCGGGGCCCACAACAAGGTGTGGAGTGGGGCCTTCGTCGAACGCGACGTGGTGTCGATGGGTAACAACCTCACGTCCGAGCGCACGGCCAGCGTGATGTTCGACATCTGGAACAGCACCGCCGGGCAGCCGCTGGAAGACCGGTTGATGGCGGCGCTCGAGGCCGGACGCGATGCGGGCGGCCAGAATGGCGGGCAGCGCTCCGCCGCGCTGATGGTCTACGGCAACGAAGTGAACGCCTATGTCGACCTGCGGGTCGACCTGCATGCCGAGCCGGTCGGCGAACTGCGGCGCATCTACGACGAGTTCCGGCCGCTGATTCCGTACTACCACGTTCGCCCCGGCGCAGATCCGGCGCTGCTTGGGCGGGACGACGACTGGCTAGTGCGGCAGGAGAAGGGCTGAGGCGCCTGCCCGGTCACCCGCCTCAGCTGTCCAGCGGCGTCCACTCGGTGAACGTCGCCGCCTGCCCCTGCCGCTCCCCGCGTTCGTCGATCAGGTTCCACACGATCGCCCGCGCGATCCGGAAGCGCCGGCCGCCCAGCGAGATGCGCACGCCCGAGTAGTCGTCGATGTAGCCATGCGCACGTACCCGCGCCAGCAGCCGCTCGCGCTCCTCGCGCAGCATCGGTTCGGCCGACAGCCGTGACGGCATCGCGGTGAACTGTTCCCGGGTTGCCTCGAACAGCCGCAGCGCCGCGCGGTTGCCGTAGAAGAAGATCGGGTCGGGCTCGGTGCCGTGCGCGACGATCACGGCGGTCGTGTCCTGCATCGCGGCTTCGACTGCCGCGTCGCAGTTGTGCACATCGATCCCTTCCACCAGTGGGCGGCCGAGCAGGCGGTGGAAGCTGCGCGCGATCAGCCCGACCGGGGGCGGCATGATTCCACCAGTGTCCAGATGCGTGACGGGGGCAGCGGCAGGTCGGTCACCGACACGCCGAGCGGCGCGAGTGCCGCCGACACTGCGTTGGCGATCACGCCGCCGACCGGGATGATGCCGCCTTCGCCGGCACCCTTGGCGCCGAGCGGGTTGTGCGGCGACGGATGGTTCTCCAGCGCGACGATGCGGATCACCGGGAAGCAGGTGGCGGTCGGCAGCAGGTAGTCGGCGAGCGAGCCGGTCTGCAGTTGTCCTTCGGCGTCGTAGGCCAGCCGTTCGAGGAATACGCCGCCGAGTCCCTGCACGATCGCGCCGATCGCCTGCCCTTCCAGCGTGCGCGGGTTGATGATCCGCCCGACATCCTCGACCGCGACATAGTCGAGTACCTCGACGCCGCCGGTGCGCGGGTCGACCGCGACATGGACGGCATGGGCACCGTAGCTGTAGGTGCGGTTCGTGCTGGAGAACGTGCCGTGCGCTACCAGCCCGCCATCCGGTGCATGGTGGCGCGCGACTGCGGACAGCGCGAGCGAGCGGCCGTCGGCTGCGACGATGCGGTCACCGCCGCTGATCGTGAGTTCGGTCGCCGCGCAGCCCAGCATCGCCGCGGCGGCGGACACGATCATGTCCTGCAACTGCTTCGCGGCGATCACGATCGCTGAACCGCCCATCGCGGTACTGCGCGAGCTGTAGCTGCCAAAGCCTTCGCGTACGCCGGTGGTCGATCCGTGGAACACGCCGCGGATCGCAGTGAGTGGCAAGTCGAGCGCATCGGCGGCGACCTGGGTGAAGATGGTCTCCAGCCCTTGTCCGACCAGCGAGGCGCCGGTGTAGACCGCCACGCGCCCGTCGGCTTCGAGCACCAGCCGTGCGCCCTCGCGCGGCCCCGCTGCGCCGCCTTCGATGTAGCAGCCGATGGCGATGCCATGGCGACGGCCGTCAATCACCTGTCCGTCCAGCGCCGATTTCCCTGCCCAGTCGAACACCGCCAGGCAGCGGTCGAGCGTCTCTGCATAGTCGCCGCTGTCGGTCGCGGTGCCCGACTGCCAGGGCAGCAGCGTCGGCAGCGCCCATGGCATCTCGTCGCTGCGCAGCAGGTTGCGCCGGCGGAACGCGACACGGTCCAGGCCGAGTTCGCCGGCCACGATGTCGAACAGCCGCTCGCGAAAGAAGTCGGTCTCGAAGCGGCCCGGGCCTCTGTACGGACCGGACGGCGTCTTGTTGGTCACGCGCACATCGACCGACAGCGCCACGTTCGGCACGCGGTACGGGCCGGTCGCGACCTGCACCAGGTTGCGTGACTGGGCGAGGCCGGTGGTGCGCAGGTAGGCGCCGACATCGGTGGCGGCGCGGCCGCGCATCGCGAGCAATCGGCCATCGCGCGTGCAGGCCACTTCCAGTTCGCACTCGGCTTCGCGGGCATGGTTGGCCGCGATCAGGTTTTCGCGCCGGTCCTCGATCCACTTCACCGGATGGCCGCAGCGCAGCGCCGCGAACGGCACCAGGAAGTCCTCGGGATAGAACTCGCCGCGCTGGCCGAACGCACCGCCAGTGTCGCCTTCGACCAGGTCGATGCCGTCCTCGGGCAGTCCGAGCAACCCGGCGAGGATGCGGCGGTTGGCGAACGGCATCTTTGCCGCGCCCGACACGATGAGCCTGCCGCTGTCGGCATCGCGCCGGGCGAGTAGCCCGCGCGTCTCGATCGGTGCTGCGAAGTGGCGATGCACCCGGAAGCGTTCCCGGCGTACGTACGGGGCGGACTGGAACAACGCATCGATGTCCGACGGATCGCCGCGCACCGTATCCAGGCGCACGACCGTGTTGCTGCCGGCCGCCTCGGCCAGCAGGATGCTGTCATCGGCGTCCAGCCCACCATCGACCACTGCCGGCAGTGCGTCGATCTCGACTTCGATCGCCTCCAGGGCATCTTCGGCCAGGGCCTGCGTGTCGGCCACTACCACTGCCAGCGGCTCGCCGACATAACGCACCTTGCGATCGGCGATCACCGGCTGCAGGAAGGGGTCAGCCTCGGGCAGCGGGTCGAGCAGCATCGGGATGCGCGGCATCGTGCCGAGTCCCGGGCCTTCGATCACTTCCCGAGCAGCGAACGCGTCGCGCACCCCCGGCATCCTGCGTGCCGCCGTCACGTCGACCCGCAGCAGCCGTCCATGTGCGACGGCGCTGCGCAGGATGACCGCATGCAGTTGGCCGGGCAGGTGCAGGTCGTCGACGAACGCGCCCTCGCCGCGCAGCAGTCGCGCATCTTCGATGCGATCGATGCCCTGGCCGATCAGCCTTGCCTGCGCGACGGTCGAGCTGCCGAAGGGTGCCGGGTCGTTCAACTGCGATGCCTCCGTGTGTGGCGCAGAGTATGCCAGCGGCAGCCGTTCCATCCATGACCTGCCTTGACATTGCGCAGGTGCTCGGTCAGCCTCGCAGCGGTGTCCGCGAGGGGAAGACTATGGCAACGACGAAGAAGAAACCGGCCGAACCACGAGAGCCGCACATGCAACGGATGGAAGACCAGCGCTGGCTGGTCGATTCGACGATCCGTTCGGTCGGCATCGAATGGGACCAGCCCCGGCTGAACAGCTACGCCACCGCCTGCGGACCGCAGGCCTCCGGCGATATCGCCGCGGTGCGGGCGCGGGTGCAGAAGTACAGCGACATCAACCCGGCGTTCGAGGGCGTGGCGCGTCGGCGCGAAGCGGTGGCGAAGAAGGCCGAGGCCGAGGGCCATGCCGTGACCGCGCGCGACAACTACTTCATCGCCTCGGTGTTCTGGGCCGCGTCGCAGTGGACGCTACTCTCCAACGATGCGCACAACCTGGCGAACAACGTGCGCAAGCGCGCGTGCTTCGATGCGTATGCGAAGCATGCGGACCACAAGGTCGAGGCGGCCTGGGTACCGCTGCCCGGTGGCGGGAAGCTGCCGGGCTGGTTCCACCTGCCGTACGGTTACAGCGGCGGCAAGGTGCCGGCGATCGTGTCGATCCCGGGCATGGACGGTTTCAAGGAAGCGAACATCGCGCTGGGTGGCGATCGCTGGCTGTCGCGCGGCATTGCGGTGCTGGTGATCGAAGGCCCGGGCCAGTACGAGGCGGTGCTCGGTGGCGTGCCGTTCAGCATGGATGCGTGGAAGGCGACCGGCAAGGCTGCCTATGGCTGGCTGAAGGCGCGCAGCGAAGTGGATGCAGCGCGCATCGGCATCATCGGCAACAGCTTCGGCTCGTTCTTCGCGACGCTCGCCGCCGCCTGGGAGCCGCGCTACCGTGCCGCTGCGATCAATGCGATCTGCCTGGAGCCGGCCGGCGAGACCATTTTCCAGAAGGCCTCTCCGACCTTCAAGCATCGGTTCATGTACATGTCGGGCTTCACCGACGAGGCGCGCTTCGACCGCATGCGCAAGTCGATGACGCTCGAACCGCATGCGAAGCGCATCCACATGCCCTTCCTGTGCGTGGCAGGCGAGCGTGACGAGCTGTGCCCGATCGAATGGGCGTACCGCACGCTCGATGCGATGCGCGGCCCGACGCAGCTGATGGTGTACCAGGAGTCCCGGCACTCGGTCGGCAACGTGCCCTCGTCCGTGCTCGGCCCCAACCCGCCGTCGATGAGCGCCGACTGGATGCTCGATCGCCTGAACGGCATCCCCTTCGAAAGCGCCCGCCTGTTCGTCGAGGCGAACGGCAATGTCGTCACCAGGAACCAGCCATGATCGCCACCCACCACGCAACGCACCGCGCCTCACGCCTCGTCCGCGGCCTGCTCACCGGTATCCTCCTCGCCGCAGCCGGCGCGGCCGCCGCACAGACGGCGTTCCCTGCCAGGCCGGTACGCGTCATCGTCACCTTCTCCGCCGGCGGTGCGGCCGACTTCACCGCGCGCGTGGTCGCCGAACGGCTGACCGACCTGTGGAAGCAGCAGGTGCTGGTCGAGAATCGCGTCAGCGCCGGTGGCAACGTCGGTGTCGAAGCGGTGGTGCGTGCACCGGCGGACGGCTATACGCTGCTGCTCGCCTCGTCGGCACAGCCGATCAACGTCGCGCTCTATCCGAAGCTGCCGTTCGACCTGTTCAAGGACCTCGCGCCGATCTCGCTGGTCACGGTGTCGCCGATGGCCCTGGCCGTGAACCCGCGAGTGAAAGAGACCGACCTGCGTACGTTCACCGCGAACATGCGCGCGAATCCGGGCAAGCTGTCCTACGCCACCTGCGGCATCGCCACCTCGCACCACTTCGCGTTCGAGATGTACAAGCTGCAGGCGAAGCTCAATGCGCTGCACATCCCCTATCGCGGCTGCGCGGCGGCGGTCGCCGATGCCGTCGGCGGGCAGGTCGACACGGTGATGTCCTCGCTCAACACGCTGTTGCCGCACCAGGGCGCGGGCCGGTTGAGGGTGCTGGCCGTCACCTCGCGCAATCGCTCGCCGTCCGCCCCGGACGTGCCGACGTTCCGCGAGTCCGGCGTGCCCGAGCTGAAGGACTACGCGAGCAGCGTGTACTACGGGTTCATGGCGCCGGCGGCAACCCCGCCCGACATCGTGGCGAAGATCGAGGCCGACCTGCGCAAGGTGATGGCGTTGCCCGAAGTGGCGCAGAAGGTGGCTGGCGGCGGGCTCGAGGTGGCTTTCGCGAGCGGCGCCGAGATGATGTCCACGATGCGCACCGACGCAGAGCAGTTGCGCAGGATCGTCGAGTTCGCGGGTATCAAGCCCGAGTGATCGCGGCACCCGGGTTCAGTCGAATCCGGGTGGTGGCGTGAAGCCGCGATGCCCGGCTTCGAGCAGGCGCGCGAGCGCGATGCAGCGCAGGTCGGCATGTTCCGGGCCGATTACCTGCAGGCCTATCGGCAGGTTTGCGGCCGTGGCATGGCCAGCCGGTATGGTCGTCGCCGGCAGGTTGGCCGCTGACGCGAGGCCGATCCAGAAGTAGGTGTCCGACATCGGGCGCTGCATGCCATCGACGTCGAGCCGGTGCAGCGGCTTGGGCAGGTCGCGGATGTGCGGGAAGGCCGGTGTCGGCGAGACCGGCGCGATCAGCGCATGGTACTGGCCGAAGAACGTCTCCCATGCGTCGCGCAGCCGCTGGCGCTCGGCGTTGCGTTCCAGCCACTCACGATGCGACTGGGTCAGGCCACGCAGCATCAGCGCCTCGTAGCCACGATCGGCCGGGTCGAGCGCGGCCGCGGCGGGCGCAAGCGCGGCGATCGACGCCCGGTCGCGGCGGAACGACGTCGAGCCGCGCGCGAGCGCGAGGAACAGTTCGTAGTAGTCGCGCGAGGGAATCGGCAGCGCAGGGTCGATCGTCACCGAAGCGCCGAGCGCCTTCAGGTGTGCGGCGACCTCGAGCGCGGTGCGCCGTGTATCGGCGTCGACCGGGAAGTCGGCATCGCCGGTGATCACGGCGATCCGGCACCTGGCAGGGGGCGGCAGGTCGGCCGCGGGCAGTTCGAGGCGCCATGCGCGCGCGGCGATGCCTTCTGCACCGGCGAGCAGGCGCAGCGCGAGGTCGAGGTCTTCGGCCGTGCGCGCGAGCGGACCGACCACGTTCACGTCGTCCGGGGGCAGGCCGGTCTCCAGCGCATGGCCGCGCACCGGTACGATGCCCCAGGTCGGCTTGTGGCCGTACACCCCGCAGAAATGGGCGGGCATGCGGATCGAGCCGCTGTTGTCGCTGCCGATCTCGAGTGCACTGAGGCCAGTCGCCAGCGCGGCGGCCGAGCCGCCTGACGAACCGCCGGGCGAGCGCGATGCGTCCCATGGATTGACCGTGCTGCCGTAGGCCTCGTTGAAGGTCTGCCAATCGGCGAGGTCGAGTGGCACGTTGGTCTTGCCGAGCACGATCGCGCCGGCGGCGATGAGCCGCTGCACGACCGCGGCATCGACGACGGCCCGGTGCGCCAGCCGCGACGGCCTGCCGAAGGTCGACGGGGTGCCGGTCCAGTCGAAGCACTCCTTGATCGTCACCGGCACGCCATGCAGCGCCCCGGTCGCGGTACCCGCACGCAGTGCTGCGTCGGCGGCGTCGGCCTGCTTGAGCGCTTCCCGCTCGCGCAGCAGCACCACGGCATTGAGCGCCGGGTTGAAGCGCGCGATGCGGTCGAGGCAGAGCTCGACCAGCGCGCGCGAGGTCAGCGTGCCGCTGCGGATGCGGCGTGCGAGTTCGGCGGCGCCGAGGTGGTGCAGGGCGATGTCGCGATCCAGGGCGGAGGTCCTCGGTGAAGTGCCGGCACGAAGCATGCACGGTAGCTCCGATTTAACCGCATCCTGGTGCGCGAGAGGTGGGCCAGGTGCAGCGACGCGCTGGATTCGCCGCCCGCCCGGCCAGCGATCAGCCGCGCCCGATGAACGGCATGGTGGTCGGCAGGATCGTCACCGAGAGCACGTTGACATCGTTCGGCATGCAGGCGATCTCGCGCACGGTCGCCGCGATATGCGTCAGGTCGAGTCGTGTCTCCGGGCGCATCGTCCCGTCGGCCTGCAGCGCTCCACCCTCGACATGCGCGGTCATCGCGGTCGCCGCGTTGCCGATGTCGATCTGGCCTACCGCGATGCCATGCGCGCGGCCATCCAGGGCGGCGGCGCGCGTAATGCCCAGCACCGCATGCTTGGTCGCGGTGTAGGCTATCGACTCGGGCCTGGGCGCGTACGCAGCCAGTGAGCCATTGTTGATTATCCTGCCACCCTGCGGTCGCTGCGATTTCATCAGCCGGAACGCACGCTGCAACACGTAGAACATGCCGTCGACATTGGTCCTCACCGCATCGCGCCAATCAGCCTCGGACACCTCGTCCACCGGGCGGTGCGGCGGGAACACGCCGGCGTTGTTGAACAACAGATCGAGTCGGCCATAGCGCGAACGGATGACCGAGAACAGGGCGTCGACCGAGGCGGGGTCTCCGACATCCACCGTAGCCACCAGGGCACGCGCCCGTTGCGCCTCGCTGGCTGCGCAGGCCTCCACCGCGGCTGTCGTGCGCGCCGCATCGCGCGCTGCGAACACTACCTGCCAGCCGTCATCGAGCAGCGCGGCGGCACACGCGGCGCCGATCCCGCGCGATGCACCGGTGACCAGTGCCACCCGGCCGCTGCCGCCAGCGGTCGCGGTCACCATGGCAGGGAGTAGGTCTTGACCGTGGTGAAACTGCGGCAGCATTCCTGCACGCCTTCCTTGACGCCGGTGCCCGAGTCCTTGATGCCGCCGAAGGGCGTCACCTCGAGGCGGTATCCGGGAACCTCCCACACGTTCACCGATCCGACCTGCAGTTCGCGCACGAACCGCATGATGTCGTCGAGCCGGTTGGTGCAGACGCCGGAGGACAGGCCGAACGCCGTCGAATTGACCTTGGCGATCGCGTCGTCGACGCTCGTGAAGGTCATGATCGGCGACACCGGACCGAAGGTCTCTTCGCGCACCAGTTCCATGTCGCCGCTGACCCGATCGAGAAGGGTTGCCGAGTAGGACGCGCCGTCGCGCTGGTTTCCGTGCAGCAGGCGGGCGCCGCAGGCCACCGCGTCGGAGACGCGGCGCTCGAACAGCATCGCCGCGCGCTCGTCGATCACGGTGCCCATGTCGA
The DNA here is from genome assembly GCA_945877995.1 of Bordetella parapertussis. Lineage (GTDB taxonomy): Bacteria > Pseudomonadota > Gammaproteobacteria > Burkholderiales > CAIKXV01 > CAIKXV01. The sequence continues at coordinate 2,389 of CAMDXD010000047.1, read as the reverse complement.
CCGTGGGGTCGAGCGGATCGCCATGGCGCCATTTGCGGGTGATGTCGATCATCGCCTCGGTGAACGGCTCGGCGATGCGTTCGTGGACGAAGATGCGCTTGACCGCCGTGCAGCGCTGGCCCGAGTTGCGATACGAACCGCTCGTCGCCAGGGCCGCGGCGCGGTCGATGTCTGCGTCGTCCATGACCACCAGCGGGTCATTGCCCCCGAGTTCCAGCACCTGGCGGCGATAGCCTGCGCGGGCGGCGATCCTGCGCCCCACGGCGACCCCGCCGGTGAACGTGATGAGTTCGGCGCAGGGGTTATCGATCATTTCGTCGCCGATTTCGGCCGGATCACCCGTGACCACGCTGAGCATCGGCGGCGGCAGGCCCGCCTCGTAGAGGAGGTCGGCCAGCAGGAGGGCGGAAAGCGGTGTCTTCTCGCTGGGCTTGAGTACCATCCGGTTGTTGGTGGCCACCGCTGGCGCGACCTTGTGGATCACCTGGTTGAGCGGATGGTTGAACGGCGTGATCGCTGAAATGACGCCGAGCAGCGGCTCGCGCATCGTGTGTACCCGGCGCGAACGCCCGTGCGCGGTCACGTCGCACGAGAAAGACTGTCCGTCGTCGAGCAGGGCCTGTTGCGCCGCGAACAGCAGCACGTCGCTGGCCCTGCCCACTTCGTAGAGCGAATCGCTGATGCACAGCCCCGACTCGAGCGTGATGGTGCGCGCGATCGTGTCGCGCCGCTCGGCGACCAGCGCCGCTGTGCGCGACAGGATCATGTTGCGTTCGTGCCTGCTGAGTGCCGGCACATAGCGGTGTGCCATGGCGAAGGCATGACGCACCTGGTCCACCGTCGCGCGCGGCACGGTGGCGATCACCTCTCCCGACCAGGGATAGCGCACCTCGATCACCCGCTCTGAGTGCACCCGTTCGCCCGCGATCCGCATCGCTTCGACCGACGAGGGGCTGCCCAGCCTGCCCACCGTCTCGGCGCGCACCCCCGTCATGCCGGCAGCAGGCAACGTTGTATCACCGTCATGAAGTGCGCCAGCGGTGCGGTTTCGTGGGCGGCCTTCTTGCCCAGGTCGTCCCAGCGGCGCAAGGCGATGGCATCCTGTGCATGCGGGATATGCTCGAACGCTGCGGCTTGTCCGGCGTCCATGGGTCCACCCTGGAGTTGCAGGGTCCGGGTGGACACCCTCGAGAGGCCTTCCAGATAGCCCGGCTCGCGCGCGCACAGGTAGCGCTTGGCCTGCACGTGCAGCGCGATGGGTTTCACCACGTCGTCGCCGAACCAGCGGGCCAGCCAGTCGGCGCCCAGGCTTTCGTGGCGATCGTCCTCGCCGGTGTCCAGGGCCGTGGCGGCGTCTCCGTGCAGCATGTGTCCGATGTCGTGCAGCATTGCCGCTGCTACCATGGCATCCGTTGACCCGGACTGCTGCGCGAGCGAGGCGCACTGCAATGCGTGCTGTATCTGATTTACCTGCTCGCCGTAGGCGAGCGCACCATGCGCTGTATAAAGACGTTCGATGATTGCCAGCACGGGTGAGGAGTCTGCGTTCATGGGTGCTGCTGCTTCCAGTCTTGTGGATGACGACGCAGAGCGTATCGGGGGTGCCAAGCCTGGACATGACAGTCGGATGAACTTTTGGTGAAGCTCTCTGTACGACGCTTGACTCGCCGCGTCGGGCCGCCGACGCTACCGGCATGAAAGACAAGGCAGGCGATGGGCGACTGGTCGCGATCCTGGGTACCGCGCAGACGCTCGCATGGGCCTCCTCCTACTATCTGCCCGCGATGCTGGCCGAACCGATGGCGGCCGACCTTGGCGTCAGTCCGATCATCGTGTTTGCTGCCTTCTCGTTCGCGCTGCTGGTGTCTGCGTTCGTCGGTCCGCTCGCCGGCCGGATGATCGACAGCGCGGGCGGGCGGCCGGTGCTGGCGGCTGCCAGCCTGGCGTTCGCCGGTGGACTCGTCCTGCTGGCGCTGGCCCAGGACGCGGTCGGGCTGTTCCTCGGATGGGCGGTGATCGGGCTGGCGATGGGCTCCGGTCTGTACGAGGCCGCCTTCTCGACCCTCGTCCGCCTGCGGGGAAGCGACGCGCGGGCGACCATCACCGGCATCACGCTGATCGCAGGTTTCGCCAGCACCGTCGGCTGGCCACTGTCGGCCGTGATGGAGACGCACCTGGGCTGGCGCGGCGCCTGCGTCGGATGGGCGCTGTTGCACCTCTTCGTGGGCCTGCCGCTGAACCTGTCGTTGCCTCGTGCCGCACGTGCCATCAGTGCCGCCCGCCGTGCCGGCCGCGATGCGCCGGCGCAACCCGGTGCGGGTGCCGAGCCGGCGCCGGTACCGGGGGCGGCGCTGGCTGCGATCCTGCTGGCCTTCGTGTTCGCCGTGAC
>CAMDXD010000046.1 GCA_945877995.1 Bordetella parapertussis | reverse complement strand
CCCGCTGCAGGCAGATCCAGGGCGTCGGCACTTCACTGACCGTCGCGACGCGCGGGCCGACCAGGTCCTTCATCGAGAAGCCCGGGTTGGGCGTGCGTCCGATCACGAAGAACGGATCGCGGCCGACGACCTCGCAGAAGGCCACCGAGTCGGACGCCGGGTCCTTGTCGAGCGCGATCATCAGCCGCATCGGCCCGCCCCAGGAGACCTCGGCACCGCCAGCGGCCAGGATCTGGATCGTCTCGGCCGAGGTCTTCGGCGTGATCATGTTGACTTCGAGGTCTTCGGCGCGCCAGGCGCCCAGCTCGGCAGCGGCATAAAAGGGCGCATAGAACAGTGCGCGGAAGTTCTCGATCAGGGTGAGTTTCATGGGAGAAGTCCTGTTGCGGTCATTCGGGCTTTATACCGGCTTCCCTGATGACCCTGGTCCACTTTGAAACCTCCCTTCGGACAAGCGCTGCGAACTGCTGCGAAGTGCCGGAGACAGGGTCGATTCCCTGCCGGGTCATGGGTGCCTGCATCTCGGGTGAAGCCAGCGACTGGTTGATCGCCTTGTTGAGTGTACTGACCACCGCAGCGGGCGTGCCGGCAGGCGCAAAGACGCCGTACCACGTCTCGTATTCATAGCCCGGCACGCCCGCGTCGGAGAGCGTTGGAACCTCCGGCAGCAGTGCGGAGCGCTTGAGGGACGTGATGCCGATCGCGCGCAACCTGCCCGACTTGAGATGGGGGATTGCACCGGGCAAGGTTGCGATCATGAGCTGCGTTTCACCCGACATGACCGCCTGCATCGCGGGCGCGCCACCCTTGTACGGAACATGCTGCAGCTTCGCGCCCGTGAGCGATGCGAAGAGCTCCATCGCGAGATGCGTGGTGCTGCCGCTGCCTGCAGAACTGTAGTTGATGGTACCGGGTGACGATCGGGCGAGTGCCACCACGTCGAGCGCAGTCTGCGCCTTGGATGTCGATCCGACCACCAGGAGGCTGGGCGTGCTGCCCACCTGCGCCACCGGCGCGATGTCCCGTAGGGTATCGAACGGAAGCCTGGCGTAGAGGGCAGCGTTGTAGGCGAGGCCCGAATGGAAGGCCATCAGCGTGTGGCCGGTGGGCGCGGCCTTCGCCAGCAGGCCCGTCGCGAGCGTGCCGCCTGCGCCCGGACGATTGTCGACGATGAAGCTCTGGCCCAGCCGCTCGGTGTAGCGATCAGCGACGATGCGCGCCACGATGTCCATCGTGCCGCCGGGCGCGAACGGCACCAGGATGCGCACGTTGGTGGCCGGGTAGGGCTGCGCGCTGCTGGCCGCAGGCACAGCGCACGCCGCGCCTGCCCAAAGGATTGCGGTACCGAGGCGGAACATGCGGAAGAAGGTATCTACGTGAATTCCTTTCGGCGATCGAGGCTGGGCGCTCGCATGCGCTACGAGCTGGCCTGCCACCCGGATGATGCATCACGCAGGCGCGATGCGCTTCCGCCGCCGTAGTCCTATACTAGACTGCATGCGCATCCTGCTGAAATCCGGATTCCTGCTGGGTGCCGCGATGTTTGCTCTCCTGGTGCAGGCACAGGGCTTCCCCACGCGCCCGGTGACACTGGTGGTCGGCTTCGCGGCTGGTGGCGGCGCGGACGTGGTCGCCCGCGTGCTGGCCGAGGAGTTGGCGCCGGTCCTCGGCGTGCCGGTGATCGTCGACAACCGCCCGGGCGCCGGCGGCACGATCGGCGGCGAGTTCGTCGCGCGTGCCACGCCCGATGGCCAGACGCTGCTGGTCGGTGGGCTCGGCCCTAACGCGACCGCACACAGTCTGTATCCCGCGATCCGCTACGACACACTGAAGGACTTCGCGCACATCACGCTGATCTCCGAGAACGCCAATGCACTGGCCCTGCATCCATCGATCCCGGCGAGGACCGTGCCTGAACTGGTCGCGCTGGCGCGCAAGCGCCCCGGCGCGCTGTCGTTCGGCTCGGCCGGTAACGGCAGTGCCCAGCACATGGCTGGGGAACTGTTCCGCAAGCAGACCGGGACCAACCTCCTGCACGTCCCCTACAAGGGGGTGGCCGCAGGGGTCAACGACCTGCTCGCCGGGCGCATCGAGCTGATGTTCGTGCCTGCGTCCGATGCCGCCCGCTTCGTCGACTCCGGAAAGCTTCGCGTGCTCGGGGTGACGACGCGCACGCGATCGCCTGCACTGCCGTCGATCCCGCCGCTCGCGGAGGCGGGCGTCCCGGGATACGAGCAGACCGTCTGGAATGCACTGCTTGCCCCTGCACGCACGCCCGACCGGACGGTCGCCGTGCTGCATGGTGCCGCAGTCAAGGCGCTCGGCACGGCAGGCCTGCTCAGGCGCTTCGAGGCGCTCGGCTATTCCCCGCGCACGACCGCGCCCGGTGAGCTGACCGCCTACCTGAAGGGCGAGATCGAGAAGTACCGGACGCTGATCACCGAGACAGGCATCAAGCTCGATTGACGCGGATGGCCTGACGCGCACGGTCTGACGGAGGCACTAACATGTCGGCATCGATACTCACGACACCGATCGACAGCAAGCTGGCCTGGCACCCCGGCGAGATGGCGCGCAGCGACCAATGGCTGTACCGCATCCCCGAGGTGGCCCTCGACGAGATCGACGCTGCGTTGTCGGACCTGCGTGCGCGGGGCGTCGATCATCTGTCGATGACGCGGGACGACTTCCGGGTGCCGACGCTGCTGGCGGACCTACCCCGGCTGATCGACGAGATCGACCGCGGGCGCGGCTTCGTGCAGATGAAGGGGCTGCGCGTGGCCGGGCATGGCCCGGGCGATGCTGAACGGGTGTTCTGGGGGATCGGACTGCACATCGGGGAGGCGCTGTCGCAGAATCCGAAGGGCGAGCGCCTCGCCAACGTCCGCGACGAAGGCCTCGACATCAGCAAGGGCACCGTACGCGGATACCAGACGCGCGCGAGCCAGGGCTTCCATACCGACATCGGCGGGGACATCGTCGGCCTGATGTGCATCCATCCGTCGAAGTCCGGCGGGCGCAGTCGGCTGGCCAGTTCGATGGCCGTCTACAACGCGCTGCTCGCGCGGCATCCGCACCTCGTCGGTCTGCTCTATCGCCACTTCGACATCGATTGGCGGGGCGAGCAGGTGCCCGGTGCCAGCCCGGTGTATCGCGAGCCGGTCTATGCTTGGGTCGACGGCCGGCTGACTTGCCGTTTCGCGCCGCGTTTCATCCGTTCTGCACCGGAGAAGACCGGCGTGCCGCTGAGCGAGGTGGAACTCGAGGCGATCTGCGCGATGGAGCAGCTCGCGGACGAGCATGCGCTCGACATCCAGTTCGATCCCGGCGACGTGCAGTTGATCAACAACTACGCGATCCTGCACGGACGCACGGGCTACGAGGATCATGAAGACCCGGCGCGCAGGCGCTCGCTGCTGCGCATGTGGCTCAACCTGCCCGGGCCGCGGTCGTTGCCACACGCGTTCGCCGAGGGACCAGCACGGCTGGGCGTGCCGATGCACGGGTGATGCCCGGGTTGGCCCTGCCCGGCCATCCGGTCCGCTGCGGCAGGCGCGGCTCAGGCCTGCCTTCAGTCCGTCTTGAGTCCTGCCGCCTTGACGATGCCTCCCATCTTTTCGATCTCGGCCTTGACGAAGCGGTCGAACTCCTCAGGCGTGGACGGCCGCGGTACTGCACCGCGATTTGCAAACTCCGTACGTACCTCCGCCGTGCCGAGGATGCGCACGACCTCGGCCGAGATCTGCCGTGTCCGTTCGCGCGGCGTGCCCGATGGAGCGAGCAGTCCGTACCAAGTGTCGAACTCGAACCCGGGGACGCCGGCTTCGGCGACTGTCGCGACTTCGGGTAGCGCCGGTGAGCGTGCCGCCGTGCTGACCGCAAGCGGCAGCAGGCGCTTGTCGCGGACCAGTGGAATCGCCAGGCCGATCGGCGAGAACACGAAGTCGATCCGGCCGCCGAGGAGATCGGTGAGCGCGTCCGGTCCTCCCTTGTAGGGGACGTGCACCACGCGGATGTCGGCGGCGATGCGGAACTGCTCGCCGTTCATGTGCATCCCGCTGCCCACGCCCGCCGATCCGAAGGTGAGCGATCCCGGCTTCTGGCGGGCGAGCGCGAGGAGTTCCTTCAGCGACCTCGCGCCCGAAGGCGGAACCACCAGCACGTTGGGGACGCTGGCCACCAGCGACACGCCCGAGAAGTCGCGCAGTGCATTGAACGGAAGCTTCGCGTGCATCGCCGGCACGACCGCGTGCGCCATGGAACCCATCAGCAGGGTATAGCCATCGCCGATCGCGCCGGCCACCACCGCGGTCGCCACCACGCCGCCGGCACCGGCGCGGTTCTCCACCAGGACCTGCTGTCCCCATGCATCGGAAAGACTGCGACCGATGATCCTCGCGAAATAGTCGGTCTCGCTCCCGGCGGTGAACGGAACCAGCATCCTGACCGGCTTGGCCGGGAACGATTGCGCAAGCCCATCCGGGCCGACCGCACCCAGCAGGGCAGCGCCTGCAGCAATGGCCGACGACAGCGGCCGGCGGGACCGCGCTTGCATGGTGTCTCCTCCATGAGGACCGCCTCTGCCGGACGGTTCTGGTTGTCTGCCATTGTAATCATTCGTATGATTCGATCAATGACAATTTCGGCCAATCATTCCCGTAACGCAGCAACAGGGTCCCGGCGGACATCCCATTCCGCCCTGCACGTGCGCGAGCCGCTGCACGAGCAGGTGCGTGACCACCTGGTCCGTAGCCTGGCCTCGGGCGAATGGCAGCCGGGCGATGTCCTGCCCAACGAGTCGAAGCTGGCTGACCGGTTCGGGGTCAGCGTATCCACGATCCGTGCCGCCATCGGGCGCCTGGTCGAAGCGAAGGTGCTTGCGCGCAAGCAGGGCAAGGGAACCTTCGTTTCCCTGCATGCAGAGCGGCGCAGCATCTACCAGTTCTTCCACTTGGTGCGCAACGACGGCCTGAAGCAGCTGCCGGTGAGCGAAGTCCTGTCGCTCAGGCGAGGGCAGCCGGACGCGGAGGCGGCCGACCTGCTTCGCCTGCCCCGCAAGGCGCGTCTCGCGGAGGTGTTCAAGATCAGCAACGTGCTCAAGGTCGAAGGGGTGCCGGTCGTCATGTCCGACATCGTCGTGCCCTGCGCGATGCTGCCCGGGCTGAACGCGAAGGTGCTGGCCGAAGAGGGGCCGACGCTCTACTCCGTGTTCCAGACCCGCTTCCGCCTGAACATCGTCCGTACCGCCGAACAGCTCCGTGCGGGCCGGGCGGACGCGGCTGCAGCCAGGGTGTTCGGCCTCACGACTGACGATCCGGTGCTGCACATCCTGCGCGTTGCATACACGTTCAACGACGTGCCGTGCGAGGTGCGGCGCAGCCGTGTCGACACGCGCAGCCACTTCTACCTCCAGGACCCGTCCGGAGCCCTCGAAGGTTGACGGCCGGCCGGCCGCGAAAGGAACAGCGATGCCCGACACGATGAACATCCGCCGCATCTCCGCGGCCTGCGGGGCCGAAGTCACCGGCATCGATCCCGCGCATGCGCCGTCGCCGGCGCAGGTGGATACGCTGCTGCGGGCCCTGGGCGAGAACGGCATCCTGCTGTTCCGTGGCGCCACGCTCACGCCGGAGCAGCACATCTCGTTCAGCCGCCACTTCGGGCCCCTGGAAGCGCACGTGATCGGCGATTTCGCGTTGCCCGGCCATCCCGAGATCTTCGTCGTGTCGAACGTGAAGGAAGAAGGAAAGCTGAAGGGCGCGGTCTACGCGGGGCAGTACTGGCATTCCGACCTCTCGTACATGCAGAAGCCGTCCATGGGCTCGCTGCTGCTCTGCCACGAGATGCCAGAGATCGGTGGCGATACCATGTTCGCGAACATGTTCATGGCCTACGAGACACTGTCGGAACCGATGAAGCGGTTCATCGGAGGCCTGTCGGCCGTGCACGACTACAGCCATGCCTACGACACATATTTTGCACACCTGAAGGAACGGCCGCCCCTCACCGCGGAGGCGCGCGCCCGGACGCCACCGGTGGAGCATCCGATGGTCCGCCCGCATCCCGTCACCGGACGCAAGGCGCTTTACGTGAACCCCGGGTTCACCAAGGGCATCGTCGGCATGCCACCCGAGGAAAGCAAGCCGATCCTCGAACTGCTGTTCCGCCATTCCGTCCGACCGGAGTTCATCTATCGGCACAAGTGGCACGTCAACGACATGATCTTCTGGGACAACCGGAGCGTCACGCACTATGCGCTGGCCGACTACGACTTCTCCGTTCGCCGGCACATGCACCGCACGACCATCGCGGGCGAGGCGACGCACTGACGGTGGAGCGCCTCATGCAGGCTCGGTCTCCAGCGGCGCCGCCCGCCCGAGCAGGAACCCGGGGGCCTCGTCCACGCTGAGCGCACGCAGAACCTGCAACGCGCGGACGTCTCGACGCCTTCCGCCACCACGACGCTGCCGATCTCCTCGGCGAACCGGATCAGCGCTGCAGCCAGCGCGCGCCGGCCGCGGGTTCGTCCTGCGCATTGCGCACGTTCCGGGACAGGGCGCTCTGGCAGACCAGCTTGCAGCAGCGCTCGTTGATGGATTCAGAGATATCGCGCGACGGGGTGCGATCGCGAAGACAGCCGGACGCCGCATCCAGTATGCGTCGGCGTCGACGCCCTGCAGGCCTGAGCTGGCGATTGGCACGCTCCCCGCTACACACTTCGGGTTACCCTGTCGGACGGTTTGATGCCGAGCCGTCCATGACTGCTTGCTTTCTGTCGCGCCCGAAGGGCCTTCAGGTATGGAGGACACGAATGCCGACAAGGACACTGAAGATCCGGACGATCCTGGGGCTGCTCGTGGCAGCGCACGCATGCGCCCTGGTGTCGTCGCAGGTGCTGGCCGCCGACACTGCCACTACGTTCCCAAACCGGCCCGTCCGGATGGTCGCGCCGTTTCCCCCGGGCGGTACAGCGGACTTCCTGGCCCGACTTCTTACCGAGCGCGTGTCGCGTGCATGGGGGCAGCAAGTGGTGGTCGACAACCGGTCCGGTGCCGGTGGCGTGATCGGCACTGAAATCGTCGCCAAGGCCAGCCCTGACGGATACACGCTCCTGATGAGCGCCATCGGCCATGCTGCGAACCCTGCACTGTACGAAAAACTCCCCTATGACACGTTGCGCGATTTCAGGCCCGTCACGCTTGTCGCCGACGTGCCGTTGTTCATCGTCGTCAATCCGAAGCTGAGCGTCGGCTCGGTGAAGGAACTGGTCGCGCTGGCCCGCGCAAGGCCGGGGGTGCTGAACTTCGCTGCTGGCGGCGTCGGTGCATCTTCGCACTGGGCTGGCGAGCTGTTCCGTTCAGCCGCGAAGATCGAGTGGGGCACCCTCCAGTACAAGGGAGGAGGGCCGGCCCTTGTCGCAGTGCTCGGCAACGAAGCGCAGTTGATGTTCAGTCCGATGCCGTCATCGATCGAGCTGGTGAAGGCGGGCCGCCTCAGGGCGATTGCCGTCACCAGTCCCAGGCGCGCATCGCTGGCGCCGGATGTGCCCACGATCGCCGAGGCGGGCGTGTCGAGCTACGAGTTCCAGGCCTGGTACGGCGTCCTGGCACCCGCCGGCATATCCACGCCGGTCCTGCGCAGGCTGAATTCAGGCTTCAACGCTGCCCTCGAGGATCCGGTGGTCAGGGCGCAGATGGTGGCCGAGGGCGCGGAGCCTCTCGGCGGAAGCGCGGAATCCTTCGCGGAGTTCATGCGCAGTGAAGTGAAAAAGTACGCGGCGGTGGCAAGAAGCGTCGGCATCGGCGTCAAGTGAGCCTCAAGCAGGGGGAGAAGACAGGAATGCTGAAACAGGAATCGTCCGCCTATCGCGGATATCGGAACCCGGGCATCCGCTTGCGCGAGGACATGCTGCCGCAGCTGAAGAAGCTGTACGGGGAACACACCCACGCGATGCTGCCGGCGGTACACGCATTCGACAAGGCGCATACCGTGATGCTTGTCGAGGAAGGGCTCCTCGATCCAGCTGCGGGTGTCCTGATCCTGCGCGCGTTGCGGACGATGGAGTCCGAAGGCGTGGTCGAAGTGCGCGCGAGAGTCGGTGGCGGGCTCCACTCGGGCGAGCACTACGTCATCCGTGCGCTCGGCGAGGAAGTCGGGGGGCAGTTCCACCTGGCCCGCAGTTCGGGCGACCTCAGCGCGGTCGCGATCAACGTCCTGCAGCGGGAACACCTGCTGGAAGTCATGCGCGGCGTCAATGCGTTCCGGCGCGTGCTGATCGGCCTGTCGCGCGAGCATACCGACACCATCCTCCCGGGCTACAGCTTCGGCCAGCATGCCCAGCCGATGACGCTCGGCCACCTGTGGCTTTCATGGGCCGCCACGCTCGCACGCGACTTCGGGCGGCTGCATGGCGCATATGTCCGCGTCAACGAGAGTCCGGCCGGGGCGGCGATCATGGTCGGCTCGAACTTCCTGGTGAACCGGGAGCGGACCGCCGACCTGCTCGGCTTCGACGCCGTCCACGAGAACTGTGCCGACGCGATACTGGAGCTCAACGCCGACGACAGCCTCGAGACGCCCGCGACGATCGCCGTCCTCTACCACTCGCTCGCGAAGTGGGCCGACGACATCATCCAGTGGAGCACCAGCGAGTACAACTTCGTCGACGTGCCCGATCGCTACTGCAATACGTCGTCGATCATGATGCAGAAGAAGAACGTGATCGGACCGGCCGAAGTGAAGGGTGGGTCGGCGGAGGCACTCGGCTGCTTCGTCACTTCCTACCACGCGCTGAAGGGAACGACGGGGCTGCCGATCACCGAGCGCTACTACGCGCTGGAGATGCTGTGGAAGGTGGCCGGCAGTGTCGTGCGCGACCTCGGTTGGTTCTGTGACCTGCTGCCGGTCCTGAAGATCAACAAGGCGGTGATGCTCGAAGCTTCGTGGAAGCATTGGGCTACCGCGACGGATCTCGCCGGCGCGCTGGTCGCGCAGCGCGCGCTCGCATGGCGCACGGCGCACCAGATCGTCGGCATCCTGGTCCGGCTGTGCGAAGAGCGCGGCCTCGGACCGGCTGACGTGACGCCCGAGCTGCTCGATGAGGCGGCGATCGCTTACCACGGACTGCCGGCCGGGCTGGATGCAGCAGGGATCCGGGATGCACTGGATCCGAAACGATTCATCTCCAGCCGCACCGTCCGCGGCGGGCCCGGGCAGCAGGAGTCGCTGCGCCAGGCCACGGTGTTCGAAACGGGGCTCGTCGGTGATGAAGCGATCGTCGTCGGGATCGATGAACGCATCGCACGCGCAGCCAGGGCACTCGAGGATGCCGTGGACGCGATGCTTGCGCCGCACGTGTGAGACGGCCGACTGGCGGCCGCTCTCGCGGCCGCTGCTCAGTTGCGCGCAGCGAGCACGTCCCCGACAGCACGTACATCAGTGGCTGATTCGAGCGATTCGATCGCGGCGATGATCGCCTCGGCATGCCCCGGCTCCACGATGCCGCTGACGAGGCCGCGGTACTTTTCCATGACTTCCGTCGCTTCGAGGCTGCGGCGCAGGCCGATGCCTTCGACCAGCCGACCGTCCGCCAGGCGGACGCGCAGGCGGGTCTCGATCATGCCGATCTCTTCGCGCGTCTCGAGGGAGACACGTGCCATCACGCTGCGTACCAGCGGATCCCACAGCGTCGCATCGTCGAACGCCCGATAGCTCACGTCGCGCCGCACGACCGCCGCGCCAAGCGCGAAGGGCAGGCTGAACTTCGCCTGCAGGATGTCGCGCGGATCCGGATTGCGGATCATGTAGTACGAACCCGGGTTGGTGAAGGCCTCTATCGATACGACGTCCTGCGGCCGGATGTCGTATTCGCGAACCAGTGCCAGCAGTGCATGGATGCCCGCGTGCGAACTCAGGCAGCAGGCGAACGGCTTGGAGATGGTGCGCAGGATGTACCAGTCGTCCCCGAGCCTGTCGAGCAGGGCATCGCGGTCGATCAGCGGGCCCGTGCTGCGGCGCCGGGCGAATGCGGCCAGGAAACCGAATTCGCCCTCGAGCGCCGTCGCGCTCCCGAGGAAACCCCGCTTCGCCAGAAGCGCGGCCCAGATTCCGTTCTGCGCGGCCTTGCCGCCGTGGAAATGCTTTGCGCCGAGTGCCTTGCCTTCGGTGCCTTCGATCAGCCCGGCGCCCTGGGTCGCGCCCAGGCCGATCGCACCTGTGCACTGCGCTGCGTCGAGGCCGAGTACCTTGGCCGCTGCAGCAGCAGCGCCTATGGCCCCGGCGGTACCGGTGGCATGCCACCAGCGGTTGTGGAGCACGCCGAGGTGTACCGCCACGCGCACGACCACCTCATAGCCGGCGACGACTGCTTCGATCAGCCGGCGGCCGTCTGCATGTTCGCGCTCCGCGAGTGCGAAGGCCGCGGACACCACCGACAGGCCTGGATGGATCCGGCAGTCGATGTGCACGTCATCGACTTCGTGGACCGCTCCTTGCACGCCGTTGAGCATCGATGCATGAAGCGCCGGGTACCGTCCCTGTCGCCCCACTACGGTCGATTCGCCCGGGCCGCCGAGATCATCCAGCAGGGCTGCGACCTGGCTGGCCGACGCGGATCCCGTGCCTGACAGCGTCGAACCTGCCCAGTCGAGGATCGCGAGTTTCGCGCGTTCCCGTACGGGCACTGGCAGGTCGTCGTAGCGGATGCCGGCGACGAATCTTCCGAGCGTGCGGGTCGCGTCCTGCGTAGTCCCTGCTTCCGTTCCAGGCACGGCGCGGCCAGAAGTTTCGGAGGTGTCGTTCATCGTTCGTCCTGTGTCCGACCAAGATACGCTCGCCGGCGGGGCGCAGCAAGGCGCGGGCCGGAAGCTACAATGCTTGGCGGCTGTCTGCGCCGCGCGAACCGGAGCAATGCCCATGTCCCGCCTCGATCCCCTGCCCATCGGCGCAGCACCCGAACTGAAGGAAACCTTCGAGAAGCACCTGGCCTCGAACGGCTACGTGCCCAACAGTCAACTGATCATGCAGCGCCGTCCGAAGCTGGTGAAGGCCTGGCGCATGCTGTCGCAGGCCGTGTTCGATCCCGATGGCGAGGTCAGCATCGCGTTCAAGCGGCTGCTTGCCTATGTCGTCGCGCGCACCCACGGCTGCCACTACTGAATGGCGCACAACGCTGGGGGGTCTCTCCAGCAGGGTATTCCGGCAGACAAGCTGGCGCAGGTGTGGGAGTACCCCACCAGCCCGTTGTTTCCCGAGGCCGAGAAGGTCGCCATCGAGTTCGCCATCGCTGCGGCTTCGCAGCCGAACGACGTGACCGACGAACTGTTCGACCGGATGAAGCAGCACTGGGACGAAGGCCAGATCGTCGAGATCACCGCCCTGATCTCCTACTTCGGCTTCATGAACCGATGGAACGACACCATGGCAACGCCGCTGGAGGACAAGCCGGCCGCGGAAGCGCAGGCGCATATCGCCAGTCATGGCTGGGAGCTGGGCAAGCACGGCAGGTAGGGTGGTCGGGGAACGGCAACCGTCCGGCCTTGGGTGAACGATCGACTTTACGGGTAGATGCTCAGCCGTCCACCACCCTGCTCACCGCCCGCGTCGGCCCGCTCCAGCTCGGGATGTATGCCGCCTTGCGGCCGACGCCGCCGCACACCACCAGCAGCAGGTCGTCCGGCGTCGCGCCCACCGGCAACCAGCCGCGTCCAAGGTCGACGCCCTGGTCGGCGAGCGATCGGCGCATCGGTTCGCCCAGCCATTCGAGCGGCAGGCGTGCCCGTTCATGGATCAGCGCCTTCACCTGCGCCTTGCTGCAGCCGCCGCGCTGGAACAGCGTGGCATGTTCGGGCGGCACCAGCAGGACCGGTTCTCCGCCACCCACTGCGCCAGCCGATCCGACGTTGCCGGCCGCAGGCATCGAGCCAGCGTAGGTCTGCGCGAGGTCGGCTGGGGCGCTGCTCGAGCTGTCGTTGATCTCGACGCTTCCCGCGGCCCCGAACACGGTCACCACGCCCTGTCCGGGATCGAAGCCGCGGTCGACATGCAGCGGTGACCACGGGCTCGACGCTTCGTTCTCCGCCACGCAGAAGCTGTACTTGCCCGGTTGTCCGAGCGTGGCCATGTCGACCTCGCCCGGCATCGCGCCGCCGATGTTGCGCAGCACGAGGCCGACCGCGCGGCCGATGCTCGCGTTGGCGGCGTTGCCGGGGCCGAGCGCATTGGCACCTGCGTTCATCCCGGCGGCGATCGCCGCCGGCCCGTTGACGATGATCAGCGGGCAGGCCGAGCCGGTGGTGGTGGCGATACCCAGCAGGTTGAACTCGTCCGCACACATCGCGGCGATGGCGGCGCCGACGATCTTCAGGCAGGGCGGCGTGCAGCCGGCCATCACGGCATTGATCGCGATCTGCTGCCAGGTGACCTCGACATAGGTCGGTGGCAGCACGCCGAGCGTACCTTCAGGGTCGACGCCTGCGGCTTTCAGCATCCGCTGCACCCGGTCGGCGGTGGGCGGGATCACCGGCAGTCCATCGGTGATGCCAGCGGCGAGCAGTGCCGCCTGGGCGAGTTCGTAGTCCGAGGACGGTCCTGTCCAGCATTCCATGTCGATCCTCCTGCGGTGGCGCGGCATGCGTGGCGCCTGTTCCAAGGCTACCATCCCGGCGTTCCAGTCCATTCGATTGCCCGAGGTCCACGATGAACGACGACCGCAGCGGCTTCATGCGCCTGTACGACGAAGCCGGGCGTGCGCTCGCACGCGATGCGGTGCTCCGGCGCCCGGGCATCGACGATCGCACCCGCGCGCTGCTCGCGCTGGCCATGGTCGCCGCACGCTGCGAGGACGACAAGGTGCCGGCGCAGGTGCGACGTTGCGTGGCGCAGGGCCTCGGGCGCAGCGAGGTCGGCGAGGCCTTGCTGCAGGTCTACTGCTATGCCGGGGTCTACGCCGGGCTGTCGAGCTTCACCGCCGCGCGCGTGACGTTCGACGCGATGGAAGCGGCCGGCGAGCTGCCGCCTTCGCTTGTGCCCGTGACCAACCCGGCAGCACCGTCGACCACCGTCGCTGGCCGCACCGCCGACGGCGCGCGCATGCGCCGCACGCTGTTCGGGGACGACAACGTCGACCGCAACGAGCGCGAGGCCGACGACTTCATGAACCTCTTCTGGAGCATCACCCACGACTTCTGCTTCGGCAACATCTGGTCGCGCCCGTTGTTCGAGCGCCCGCTGCGCAGTCAGCTCTGCCTGGCGATCGCCTCGGCCGCCGGGCAGGTGGGCGCGGTCGACCGGCATGTGCGCAGTGCGTTGCGCGGGGGCGTGTCGGGCGCGCGCATCGGCGAGATCTTCATCCTCGCCGGCGCGCTCGCCGGTGCAGCGAGCGGCCGCGCCGCGTTCGACCGGGCGCTGCAGGTGTTCGACGAGCTCGGGGTCTGACCCCAGCCGATGCCAGCCGGACGCTACAGCTTGATGTTGGCTGTCTTGATCACCTTGCGCCACGCTTCGAACTCGGCGCGCATGAATTTCGCCAGGCCCTCCGGGGTGCTCGGTGCCGGCTCCGCCCCCTGACTGGCGAAAAGGTCGGCCATCTCGGGCTGCGACAGTGCCTTGACCGATTCGGCATTGACCAGGTTGATCGCGTCCTTCGGCATGGCCGCCGGCCCGAGCAGCGCATACCAGGTCGTGTACTGGAAGCCCTGGAGGCCCGGTGTCTCGGCCACGGTCGGCACGTCTGGTGCCGCCGGTGAGCGCTTTGCGCTGCCGACCGCGAGCGCGCGCAGCCGACCTGACTTGATGTGCGGCAGCACCGACGGCATGCTGTTGAACAGCAGCGAGACCTGGCCGGAGATCACGTCGGTCATCGCAGGCGTGGTGCCCTTGTAGGGGATGTGCACCATGTCGATGGCGGTCATCGACTTCAGCAGCTCCATGCCCATGTGATTCGGGCTGCCCGGTCCGACCGATGCATAGTTGATCTGCCCCGGTTTCGACTTCGCGAGCTTCACCAGTTCCGGCACCGTGCGCACCGGCAGCGATGGGTGCACCACGAGGATCTGCGGGTTGATCACCACCAGTGTGATCGGCGCCAGGTCGGTGAACACGTCGTAGGGGAGCTTGGACAGTGCAGGCGCGAGCGCCAGCGAACCCGAGGTGCCGAACAGCAGGGTATGGCCATCGGGCGGCGAGCGCAGCACCAGCTCGACACCGATCACCCCGCCGGCACCAGGACGGTTCTCGATCACCACCGGCTGCTTCCAGGCTTCGCTCAGCTTCTGGCCGAGCGCGCGGCCGACGAAATCGGTCGGGCCGCCGGGCGGGAAGTGCACGACGAACCGCAGCGGGCGGGTGGGGAAACCCTGCGCATGGATGGACGCCGCCCCGGCCAGCAGGCCGATGGCGACGCCCAGGCGCAGCGACCTGGACCTGTGCATTCGATACTCCTCCGGACGATCTGTTCTTGTAGGCGGTGAATCTAGCACGTGCCGCCGCCGCCGCTGCCGGAACACGCTGCGGGGCGATTCGTGTACTGTCGAACGAACGCATTCGACGAGGCTGGCTCCATGTCATCGCTGTCCCGGCAGTCGCAGCATCCCTGGCAATCGACTGTCATCGAACTGTCCGCGCTGATGGCGCACAAGGCACTGTCACCGGTCGAACTGCTCGAGATGTACCTGGCTCGCATCGAGCGCATCAACCCGGTACTCAATGCGATCGTCGCCTTCGACATCGATGGCGCGCGTGCCGCCGCGAAGGCCTCCGAGCAGCGGATGATGTCCGGCACCCGCCTGGGCGTGCTCGACGGCATTCCCGCGACCATCAAGGACAACCTGTTCGCGAAAGGCCTGCCCGCGACCTGGGGCAGCCGGCTGTTCGACGGGTTCATGCCGGCCGACGACGATCGCGTCGTCGCGTACCTGCGCGCGGCGGGTGCGGTGATCGTGGGCAAGACCAACACGCCGGAACTTGCCCTGGCCTCGCACACCGATAACCTGCTGTTCGGCAAGACGCGCAATCCCTGGGATACAGCGCTCACGCCGGGCGGCTCCAGCGGCGG
Source organism: Bordetella parapertussis (assembly GCA_945877995.1). Classification (GTDB taxonomy): domain Bacteria; phylum Pseudomonadota; class Gammaproteobacteria; order Burkholderiales; family CAIKXV01; genus CAIKXV01. Next base: position 437 of record CAMDXD010000046.1, on the reverse strand, counting down.
CGCGGTCGCGGCGATCGCCGCTGGGCTGGCGCCGATCGCCATCGGCACCGATGCCGGCGGCTCGATCCGGCGTCCGGCGGGCTACACGGGCATCGTGGGGCTGCGCCCGTCGACCGGACGCATCCCGCGCCGCCATGGATTCCCTGCGCGCGCCAACGATTTCCAGGTGATCGGCCCGGCAGCGCGCACGGTTGCGGAACTGTACGAGGTGTTCCGCACCGTCGCGCGCCCCGAGGCTGCCGATCGTGCGTCGCTCGCCTTCGGTGACCGGCCGTTGCCGCAGTCACTGGAGTCCCGGTCGCTGCGTCGGCTGCGCATCCGCTACGTATCCGGTATCGGCAGCGAGCCGGTCGACCCGCAGGTGCGCGCCGCGATCGCCCAGGCCGCGCAGCAGGTCGCCGCGCTCGGCCACGAGGTGGTCGAGGGGCCAGTGCCGT
>CAMDXD010000045.1 GCA_945877995.1 Bordetella parapertussis | reverse complement strand
AGCAAGCGCCCCGTGCAATGGTATTTCGATAACCTGCTCCCTGAAGAAGGCCAACGTGTTCTGCTGGCCGGAGATGCCAGTCTGGATGCGGCAGACGCCTTCGGGTTGTTGGCCTGGTACGGCGCAGAATCAGCTGGGTCGGTGACTTTGCTGCCCCCGGACGCTGCGCCGCAAACAACAGAGCCCCTGCGACCATTACCGGACGATGCACTGGAAACCCGCATTCGTCAGTTACCCAGGGCGCCGCTGACGCATGCCGCCATCAAGCGCATGTCGCTGGCAGGGGCCCAGCACAAGTTGGCGGTCGTCCTGCAAGATGGCGCACTGTTTGAACCCGCTGGCGCGACGCCTTCGACCCATATCCTGAAGCCTGATCACCTGGATGAGGACTACCCCCATTCCGTGATCAATGAATGGTTCGTGATGCGGCTGGCAAAGCGACTGGGACTCGATGTGCCCGACGTGCATCGTCGATACGTGCCGTCACCGGTGTACCTGATCGATCGCTTTGACCGCGTTCGAGAGGGTCAAGGCTGGCAACGCAGACACGTGATCGACGCATGTCAGTTGCTCGGACTGGATCGCAGCTTCAAATACAGCCAGGGCAGCATGGAAAACCTCGCTGCACTGGCCAGTGCCTGTCGCAGCCCGGCGGTAGCGCGTTCCCGCCTCTTTGGCTGGCTGGTGTTCAACGTGCTCGTCGGCAATGGCGATGCCCACCTGAAAAACCTGAGCTTTCTGGTCTCGCACGAGGGCGTTCAATTGGCACCGTTCTACGACCTGCTCAGCGTCGCTGCGTATGACACACCCGCCTTCAACAAGAAAGGATGGCCCGCACAAACCCAGCTGGCGTGGCCGATTCTGGGCGTGCGGCGATTCTCGGATATCAGCCATGGCCTGTTGCTGGAGGCAGGCGCATCTCTGAATCTGGCCAAAGGTACGGCCAAGCGGGTACTGGAAAGCCTCCGCAGCCGAGCCACCCGGGAGGCGGAAGCGCTGTACGCCGAGATCGAAGCCGAAAATGCCCAGATCGCCCATGCACGCCCTGAACTGTCCGCGACGATGGCAGGCGAATCCCGCTGCCTCAGGGTTGTTCTGCACACCGTGCTCGAAGAGATGACCAGGCAGATAGCCTGAGCATCACTGACTGGACGCAGCCCGTCGGCGCGGTACGTCCGTGATGTGGCGGTGATTACAGATAGGCAGATCGATATCTGTCGTGTATCGCTTTGGCCGATAATCATCGAACCTCGGTCTTCCCGACGATCCGGCAAGAAGATCGCTTGCCACCTGCAGGCGGCAGCTTTCTTCGTGGTACCAAGCTTGCATCAGGTACATAGCATCCGATAAGCCACCAGGAGCGCGCCAACCATGAACCGGCCACACGTATCGTTTGCAGGTGCTGTCGCAATTTCAGCGTTGCTGCTCGCAGCGCCTGCTGCCGCGCAGGGATTCCCCTCGAAGCCGGTCAACCTGGTCGTCACGGTCCCCGCAGGCGGTTCGATCGACGCCGTGGCCCGGCTGATCGCGGCCGATCTCGCCCCGGTGCTGGGTCAGCCGGTGCTGGTCGTCAATCGCCCCGGCGCGGGTGGCAACCTGGCCGGTGAGTCCGTCGCGCGCGCGGCGCCCGATGGCCATACGCTGATGATCAGCAGTTCGAGCACACTGACCGTGAACCCGCATGTCTACAAGAACATGCCTTTCGATTCGATCAAGAGCTTCGCGCCGATCGTGATGCCGGCACGCCTGAACCTCATCCTCGCCGTGCATCCGCGCCATGCAGTGAACACGGTGAAGGAGTTTGTCGAGCTGCTGAAGGCGCAGCCGGGCAAGCTGACCTATGCGTCGTCGGGCAACGGCACCAACCCGCAGCTGGGTGGCATCCTGTTCGGGATGCAGACCGGTACGAGTTCGCTGCACGTGCCGTTCGGCGGCATCGCGCCCGCGCTCAATGCCCTGCTGGGAGGACAGGTCGACTACATGTTCGACTCGGCGACCTCGATCCCGCACGTGCAGGCTGGCAAGGTGAAGGCACTGGCCGTGGTGGGTCCGGCGCGACTGCCCTCGCTGCCGACGGTGCCCACGCTGTCGGAGCTGGGCTTCGCCGACATGACCGCGGTGAACGGCTTCTATGCCGTCGTGGCCACCGCAGGCACGCCATCGGACGTGGTGTCCCGCCTCAACACCGAGATCGTGCGCATCATGCGCCAGCCGGGGGTGATGGAGCGGGTCAACGGCATGGGGCTCGTGAACGCCACGTCCACGCCGGAGCAGCTGGCACAGGCCATCGCGGACGACCTGCGCAGGCTGGCACCCATCATCCGCGAGGCGAAGATCTCGCTGCAGTGACCGTCAACGAACCGGGGGAAGACCGATGGGCGATAGCTGGCCGAAGCTTCGTGTAGCCGCAGCACAGGCCGGCACGGCCTTCCTGGACCGGGAAGCCGCGGTCGCGCGCGCCTGCGAGCTCATCGCCGAAGCGGGTACGCTCGGCGTGGACATGCTCGGCTTCGCCGAGAACTTCATCCCCGGCCATCCGGTCTGGTACTACTTCCATCCGGCCTTCAGTCCGAGAAGCATGGACATGGCGACCGCCCTGTTCGCCAATTCGGTAGAGATTCCGGGGCCCCAGGTCGATGCACTCTGCGCAGCAGCTGCCGCTGCCCGGGTGTTCGTCGTGATCGGCGTGACGGAGCGGCGCGCGTCGACCACCGGCACGCTCTACAACACCCAGTTGTTCATCGATCGAACGGGGACGATCGTCGGACGGCACCAGAAGTTGATGCCCACCATGAGCGAGCGCCTGGTGCACACCGGCGGTGGGGGCGACAGCCAGCGCACCTGGCCCTCCGAGTTCGGGCCGGTGAGCGGGCTGATCTGCGGCGAGAACTCGAACCCGCTGGCGCAGGCCGTCATCGCCTCGCAGTATTCGCGCATCCATGTGGCGTCATGGCCGAACCACTTCAAGCCCACCCCCGGCTTCCCCGACATGCCGGAGATGAGCCTGCTGGTTGCGCGCAACGTCGCCTATACCTGCAAGTGCTTCGTGATCAGCGCCTGCGGCATCGTCACTGCCGAGATGGCCGATCGCTTGCCCGCGACGGACGCGGACCGCGCCTGGCTGCGCGAGCCCGCCCACAGCGGCGGCTCGGTCATAATCGATCCGCGCGGGGTCGCGATCACCGAGACCTGGTACGGCGATCGTGAAGGCATCCTGCATGCGGATATCGACCTCGAGCTCACCGTTCGCGCGCGGCTGGTGCACGACTTCGGCGGGCACTACAACCGGCCGGACGTGTTCCACCTGCAGGTCAACGATGCGCCGCCACCCCTGGTGTCCCTGTCCGACAATCAGGTCGCGGACTGGCGCGCGGCCAGCCGGGTCGTCTCTTCCGAGTAGATCGCGTCGTCGGCGTAGCCGACGGGCCCCGGCTTGCCGGAGCCGATGAAGGTCTGCATGTAGACGTCAACGTCACCCTCGTTATCGAAGCCGTGCAGCACGCCTGCCGGGCACGAGATGGCCTCCCAGCGGTTGAGCCGGGTCGAGACCCTGTTGCCCCGGCCATCTTCCATGAAGACGGTGAGTACGCCCTCGAGTACGAAGAACGCTTCTTCGACTTCATGCGTATGGGCGGAACCACCCTGTCCCGGGGGCACCTGCATGATGCTCAGGGTGAAGCCGCCTGCGGGTATCGCGCGTGGATCGTGCTTGCCGGAGCCCCCCGCACCGATGAACCGATGCTGGCCGCGCCGCCGGCCCTCGATCTGCGCGTCGGCGAAGGCGTCCCAGTCACCCGGTATCTCCGTGAAGCGGGCGACTCGAGTGTCGATCAGGTCTTGCAACGGAACTCCGGCACAGGCCGGATCTATGGTGTGCTTGATCGATTGCATGGTCATCTCACTCTCTGGCAGCTTGCCGAAGAAATCAATCTGGCAACGAATCCGCTATGGCGCGCATCGCTGGATGCATCATGCGCTCGCCTACCTCGGCCCGAGCCCGCGCGCCGCGCGCTCGGCGATCCATTTCAGCCGCAGGTCCTGGCACTCCTGCGTGCGCACGCCGGTGACGAAGTCGAGCTTACGGTCGGTGAGTTCCAGCAGTGTCTCGACGCTGTAGCGGCCGACATCCTTGCGGCCGATGCCCGCATGGCGTCCGCCGATCACCAGGCAGCCGACCTTCGCTTCCAGGATCGCCCAGCAGCACATCGGGCAGGGCTCCAGCGCGGTATACAGCGTGCAATCGGAAAGCTCCACGCGCTGCTGCGCATGGCAGACCTCGCGGATCACCACCATCTCGCCATGCGCGGTCGGGTCTGAATCGGAATACACGCGGTTACCGCCGCGCGCCAGGATGTTACCGTCGCCATCGACGATCAGCGAGCCGAGCGGCCGGTTGCCCTGCACCCAGGCTTCGCGCGACAGTTCCAGCGCGATGTCCATGAAGTGTGCGTGATCAAGTGCCATTGCCTTCCTCCTGCGGGTCAGTCGAGCCAGATCAGTCGAGCCGGATCTTCGCCTGTTGTATCACCTGACCGAAGCGCGCGAGTTCCGAGCGGATCAACTGCCCGAGCACCTTGCCATCGCCGGGGGTCATCTCGGCGCCCTGGTTGGCGAAGCTCTTCTGCACCTGCGCATCCTTCAGCACCACGAGCAGGTCCGACTCGATACGCGACAGTACCTCGGCCGGCGTACCTGAAGGAGCCAGCAGGCCGTTCCAGATCACCACGTCCATCGAGGAATAGCCCGACTGCACCAGCGTCGGCACGCCCGGCAACTGGTCGATCGGCCTTGCGCTGGTGACCGCGAGTGCGCGCAGCTTGCCGCTGCGCACCTGGCCAAGCACGGCCGGCACCGCATGGATGCCTGCCTGAGCCTGTCCGTTCATGATGCTCACGACTGCCGGTGCCGCGCCGGTATGTGGCAGGTGCAGCAGATCGATGCCCGCTGCGCGCTTGAACATCTCCGGTGCGAGATGTGTACTGGCGCCGTTGCCGGACGAGGCATAGATCAGGTCGCCCGGTCGCGCCTTCGCGAGCTTCACCAGGTCAGCCACGGTCTTCACCGGCAGCGACGGATGCACCAGCAGCAGCATCGGCGTCGAGGAGACCAGTCCGATCGGCGCAAAGTCGCGCAGCGTGTCGTACGCGAGCTTGGGGTACAGGTTCGGGTTCACCGCGAGTTCGGTCGACGACCCGAGCAGGAGCGTGTAGCCATCGGGCTTAGCCCGCGCGGCGATTTCGGTGCCGATGGTGCCGCCGGCGCCCGGTCGGTTCTCGACGAACACCTTCTGCCCCCAGCGCTCGCTGAACTGTTGGGCCAGGATGCGGCCGGCGGTGTCTGATGCACCGCCGACGGTGAACGGTACGATCATGCGCACGGGTGACACCGGCCAGGATTGGGCGGATGCACCGCTGGAGGCGGCCATCGTTGCAGCGGCTGCGACAAGATACAGGCGCGCCGGCGTGGCGGTACGGTGCAGGTTGGCGTACACGGGGGACCCTTTCATCACGGAGAGCGGCGCGGCGTGCGGGACCGCGACCGACTCACCGGAAGCAATAACGAAGCCAGCGCGGCCGCGGGCCGCCCGTGAGCCTACCTTGCCTCGATCACCGGCAACAGCACATACGGCGCCCGCTCGCGATCGAAGTGCAGCGTGTTCACCCCACCGAACACGTCAGGCGGTCGATCGACCGGATCGTCGTGCAGGAACGGCCCCACGCCCTTCATCGGATACGGCGCGTTTGGCGGCGAGGCATCGGTGCCATCCACTTCGTAGTCGCGCCCGAGCACGGTCACCGCGAGCCGATAGCCCACCGGTACCACGATCGAGGTCGGCCACACTTCGACATCGAGCTCTACCGGCACGCCGGGCTGGAGCGGCCAGGCTTCGTCATGCGTGTGCCACGGCCGCCACGGCCGGCTCTCGCCCGCATCGAGCTTGCGCTGCGAGGCGCGCAGCCAGCCGATCGCCACCGGCACGCGCGGATCGTTGGCGCCGATGAAGGTGACTTCCTTGCCTTGCGGGTCGTACACGCGCACCACGAAGAACACGTCTGCATCGCGGGTGCGCGACGACAGCCACAGCTTCGCCGCCACCGGACCGGTGATCTCCATCGGTTCGGTGAGCGGCGGAGTGCTGAAAGTCAGCCCTTCGCCCATCGCTTCGTAATCGAGCGTGGCGCTGGCGGACGGGCGCGTGGTGGTCAGCGTCCGGCTGGCCGGGTCGAGGTAGAACGGCGTGAAGCGGGTGCCGGCCAGCGGCCATTCCTGTTCATCGCGCAACTCGAAGCGTTCGCCCGGGTGGCGCACGTTGACCGACACGCGCGGCTGCTTCGCCCAGCCGGTGTCCTCGCCCTTGAGGAAATGGCCGAAGAAGCGCTTCTGCACGCCGATGCCATAGCTCGTGTAGAAATGCGTGAAGTGGGTATCGCCATGGATCTCGAGCCACTTCTGGCTCGAGCCCGCGCGCAGGTAGCCCTCGAAGTTGCCGCGCGGATGCAGCCCCATGCCACCCCAGTTCGAGCACGACACGAGCGGCACCTCGATGTCCTCGAAGCGCGGCATGCGCGCGCGGTAGTAGTCGTCGATCATGGGGCGCGCGAGCGCTTCGCCGCCGAGGTCGACGCGATTGGCTTCGAGTTCCGCCTCGCTCAGTTCGAGCGGACCGGCGACCGGCTCGCCGGTCACCTTGCTCGTCGGGCCGCGCGTGCCCAGGCCGTGCTGCACCGACTTCACCTGCCGCCGGTACCAGCCGTCGAGGAAGCCGCACAGGATGCCGCCGTGGCGCGAGAGCTCGCGATAGTAGTCGGACGAACCCTCCCAGATGCACATCGCGGCCAGGTGTTTCGGCTTGAGTGCACCGACCTGCCACTGGTTCATCGCGTAGTACGAGATGCCGTTCAACCCGACCTTGCCGCTGCTCCACGGCTGCTCGCCCGCCCACTCGATGCACAGCTTCATATCGAGCGTCTCGCGCGGCGACCAGCAGTCGATCACCCCGGGCGAGCGGCCTGCACCACGCGAATCCACGCGCACGCAGGCATAGCCATCGGGCACCCACTTCTCGGGGTCGACCAGTTCCCAGTTCTGGTACTTGTTGGACGAACCTTCGAGGATCTCGGGTGCGGCCTTGACCAGCCGCGCCCAGTGGCTCGGGTAGCCTTCCTGGAAATCGAGACCCTTGGCATACGGCCCGCTCGACAGGATGACCGGATGGCGGCCTTCGCCCAGCGGTCGGAACACGTCCGCGCGCAGCACCACGCCGTCGTCCATCAGGATCGGCACGTCCCAGTCGATCTGCATGCCGTCACGTACCTCGCTGCGACGGGCGTGGCGATAGGGGTCGTCGGAGATCGGGGTCATGCTCATGTGTGGGCCGGTGGATGGAAGGGGAAACGGTGGACGACCTGGCCGGGTCGCAGGAGCAACTTCAGTCGGTCTTGTGGCCGCCCGCCTTCGCGATTCGGGCTGCGAGGTCGCGCATCTGCGCGAGATCCTGTGCCACGTAGCGCGCGAAATCGGCGGTGCTCATGCCGCCGGCCAGCAGTCCGAGTTCATCGAATCGGTTGCGGATGTCCGGGTCGGCGACGGCGCGGTCGACCTCGGCATGCAGGCGGGCGACGATCTCGGGGCGCGTGCCGGGCGGCAACCAGAGGCCGAACCAGCCGATCAGGTCGAAGTCGGGGAAGCCTGCCTCGCGCATTGTCGGCACGTCGGGCAGGCCCTTCCAGCGGATCGGCCCGGTAAGGGCCAGCGGGCGCGCCTTGCCGCCCTTGATCAGCGGCATCGCCACCGGCGTGGTCATGAACAGCATGTCGATGTGGCCGCCCATCAGGTCGTTGGTCGCCTGAGCGCCGCCCTTGTACTGGACGTAGCGGATGTCGGTGCCCGAGAACGCCTTCAGCATCTCGGCACCGATGTAGAAGATGTTGCCCACGCCCGCCGAGCCGTAGGTGAGCCTGCCGGGATACTTCTGCGCCAGGGCGACGAACTCCTTCACGTTGCGCGCCGGGATCGACGGATGGACCATGTGCACCATCCCGAACGTTCGCGCGACCTGCGTGACCGGCGTGAAATCCTTGATCGGATCGTAGGGCACGTTGGCCGCATTGAACGCCGTGTTGGACGTGTGCGAGCCAGTGGTGATCAACCAGGTGTGGCCGTCCGGCGGCGCCTTCGCCACCAGGCTGCTCGCGACGACGCCCGCCGCACCGACCCGGTTCTCGAGCATGATCGGCTGGCCGAGCGCTGCGGATATCTTCGGCATCACCAACCGCGCCACCAGGTCGACGACACCACCGGCACCGAAGCCTTCGATCAAGCGGATCGGACGCGCGGGAAAATCCTGGGTCTGCGCTGCCGCGGGTAGCGCGCAGGCCAGCGTCAGGGTGGCGATGACACCGGGCAGCAGGCGCGAGCGGCGCTGCTGTCCGCGGGGCGGACGGGGCTGGGGCATCGGGCTCTCCTCCGGATCGTGGCCTCGTCTGTCGCGCGGCTACATGATCACGTTTAGGTGCCCAGTGTAGGAATCCCGAGGGCGATGCGTCAAGCGGCGACCGTGCGGCCGGCGGTCAAACGGCGTATCGCTCCGCCGCCAGCCGCAGCCTCCGGGTGACCTCGGCCCGCAGCGCGTCGGGCTCGACCACCTCGACCTGTTCGCCATGGCGCAGGATGTCCATCACCAGTTCATGTGGCTCGGCATAGGGCAGGCGCAGTTCATACTTGCCGTCTGGCAGCGCATGCGCCTTCTGTTGCGGATGCCATTGCTCGGAGCGCACCCAGACAGCGGCCTGCGCTTCGAAGCGCAGCCGTGCCCATTGCAACTGCTCGCCCTTGTAGATGCCGTAGCCACCGCCCAGCCGCGCATCAACCTCCGCCAGCGACACGCGGCGCGCCCGCGTGTCGAGGGGCCTGGCATCTTCGATCGCGTCAATCGCGAAGGTCCGGAAGTCATCCACCTGATGGCACCACGCATCGAGATACCAGGAGTTTCGATGGAACACGAGGCGCAGGGGCAACACCTCGCGCGTGGAGCGCTCGTTGCGGTGTCGCCCGAGGTAGACGATCTTCAACCGCCGGCCGGCCATGACTGCAGCACCGACTATCTGGAACCACTTCAACAGCACCGGGCGGCCGAGACTGCGCACCAGCTTTACCCGCAGCATGACCGCCCGCGCTGGCGCGTTCGCCCGCCCGAGGAGCCCTTCGAGTCGGGCGATCAGCGGGCGCACCTCGGCACCGATGAAGCCGCCCGGATCGAGTTCCTGCAGCAAGGCGTTCATCGTCATCAGTGCGTGGATCTCGTCGGCGGAGAACCAGAGACCGGGCAACGCGTACCGCGGCCCGGAACGGCTCTTCGACTTCTCGAACCGATAGCCGCCCGTGAACCGGTCGAACACGATCGGTGCATTGAGCCGATCGCGCATGTAGGTTAGGTCGCGCTTGGCGGTTGCGCGCGAGACCTCGAGCGCGGCGCATAACGACTGCATCGACATGCTGCCATGCTCGGTGATCAGCTGGTCGATACGATAGAAGCGTTCGATGGGGTTCAAGGCGGTTTGATTACCACGGGTGACCGCCCAGTGTGCGCGGTTGCTGGCTCACTGGATGAGCCACCCGTTTACCTGCTACTGAGAAGTCGACGCGGAGGCATCGATCGTCTTCGGAGCGGACGGAGGCGCCGGAGTCGGGGGCACCACGAGCGTGCAGCGCTTCACTACGGCCGCCTGCTGCACGGCATCGGCTTCGCCTTTCAGCCGTCCGTATTCGGCTTCCTGGGCGCGGGTTCCACCCAGAAAAAACAACGCTGGCCAGAACAGCAACACGCCGGCCGTCGTCAGCGCGACATCATTTGATGCAGCCTGGTCCAGGCGCCCACCAATCTCCAGCGTGCGCCTGCTGATTCGACCCAACTCGGCACTGAGCTGGTCGCAGTCCAGACCCTGGTAGGCAAGGGGCGACACACTCTGCGGCACGATGTCTTTCGATGCGGTGGCACAACCACCCACTGCGAGCGCGAAGCAGAGTGCAACGGCCGTCGTCTTTTCGAGCATGATCCTGTCTCCCGGATATTGCGTGCGGCGGGGAAGCCGCCACGCGGTTGGAAGCCCGCCAATGACGAGGCCAACAGCCGGGAGCATCCGCGAGCGATGGCTCATGGGATGACCTTGCATTTATTGCTTTGCGAGAATATCCAGCAAGCGCCAGCTTCGCCGCGCGGGCGCGAACTCAACGCTCGCGCAGCGCCTCGTCCATCGTGCGCGTGATCGGACGGGTCAGGTAGCGCCAGATGCTGCGCTCGCCGGTGCGTATCTCTACGGTACCGGTCATGCCGGGCTGCAGCAGGATTCGGTCGCCGCGCCCGGTGCGCGGGCTGGACTCGTCGATGCGCACATGCACCCGGTAGTAGGCGACTTCCTGGCCACCCACCTGCTCGGTCAGCGTATCCGCGCTCACGAACGTGGTGGTTCCCGAAAGGGCACCATAGATCGCGTAGTCGAATGCGTCGAGTTTCACGCTCGCCGGCAGGCCGGTGCGCACGAAGCCGATGTCGGTCGGCCTGACCTTGGCTTCGATCAGCAGGCGATCGTCCACCGGCACGATCTGCATCAGCTCGTCGCCCGCCCTGGCTACAGCACCGCGCGTGGTGATGCGCACGTTGCGTACGACGCCGTCCATGGGCGCATGCACTTCGGTGAGGTCGAGCTCTTCGCGGCGCTGTGCGACGAGCTGTGAGGTGCCCGCCAGGTCTTCCTGTGCCTTGCCCAGCTCTGCCTGGCTGTCCTGCAGATAGCGGTTTCGCTTGTTCACGATCTGTCCCGCGAAGTCGGCGACCTGGCGCTGCAGGCGCAGGATCTCCGCGCGGCTGACATCGCCACTGGCCAGCAAGGGCAGGTTCAGGTCCAGCTCCTGCTGGGCCAGGTCACGCTGGCGGTCGAGCGCGGACAACTCCTCGGCCAGCAGCTTGCCGCGCCGTTGGAACAGCGCGAGCTGGTTCGTGCGGAACTGGGGCCATGCATCGAGTTCGCGCGGAAACACGGGGGCCGGCCGGCCGAACACCTCGGCCTCGAGACGGGCAATGGTGGCGCGCAGGGCCGCAGCCCGTCCCGCGACCTCATCGACGGTGGCCTGGAGGCGCGGCCGCTCGAAACGGACCAGCAACTGGCCTCGCGTGACCGTGCTGCCCTCGCGCACCAGGATGCGCTCGACCACGCCGCCGCTGGGCGGCGCTTGTATGACCTGGTTGCGCGAGGTCGTGATCACCTGTGCCGGCGCGCGGGTGATCTCGTCGACCATCGCCCAGCGCGTCCAGACCACGAAGGCGATGACCGCGCCGATCGACAGCCAGAGCAGCACATGAACCGCGGCGCGCCCTTTGCAGGACAACAATCTCATCTGCCTCATCCCTGTCCTCGCTGCGCGGGCGGCCCGCCGTTGACTGGCACCCGGGGCTGCAGCGCCGCCAGCACGCTATCGCGGGCCCCGTCCATCGCCACGCGTCCATCACGGATCACGATGATCCGGGTGAGCAGCGGCAGGAAGGCACTCTTGTGCGTAGCGACCACCAGCGTTTCCTGCGGGCCGACGCTCGCCTGCAGGAGCTGAAGGACTCGCAGCTCCGAATCGTTGTCCATCGACGCGGTCGGCTCGTCCAGCAGCCAGATCCGCGGCTTTGCCAGCACCAGGCGCGTGAGGGCGATCAGCTGGCGTTGTCCGCCGGACACGCCGCGTCCGCCTTCGGTGATGCCCAGCGCAAGGCCCTGGGGATGCCGGCTCACCAGGTCGATCAGGCCGGTCTTGCGCGCTGCATCCAGGATCGCGTCATCGCCGGGATCGGCCAGGCCCAGCAGGATGTTCTCGCGAAGGGTTCCGCTCACCAGTCGCGAATCCTGCGGTAGATAGCCGATGGCTTCGCGTGAATAGGCGGGGTGCAGCGCTGCCATGTCGACACCACCCAGCAATACCCGGCCGGCAGTCGGCCTGTACAGCCCGGACAGCACCTTGATCAGCGCAGACTTTCCTGAACCGATGGTGCCCAGCACGCCAACCCGCTCGCCAGCTGCAATCTGCAGGTTTTCCACGTCGAGCACGACACGTTGCGCGCCATAGGCGAACGTGGCGGCCTCCAGCCGAAGGTCTCCGGCGAGGGTCTCCGGCGCGGTGCGTCCGGCGTCCGGGTCGAGGTCGTTCGGCAACACGACGATCTGATCGATGCCGTCGAGCGCGGCTCGCGCATGAGCCCACTGAACCATGAGCCCGGGCAACTGGATGATCGGCGCCATCGCGCGATTGGCAATGATGGTGATCGCGAGCAGTGCGCCCATGGTCAAACGGTTATCAACGATCAGCCATGCGCCGAACGCCACGGTCGCGACATAGCCGCCCTGCTGTAGCAGGGCCACCAGGTTCTGCGACCAGGCCGAAGCGTTGCGGATGCGGGCATCCGCGGTAGCGACCTCATCTACCAGGTGGTTCCAGCGCGTCGCGAGCTGCCACTCCGCGTGGGCGGCGCGCACGGACTCTGCACCCTCCAGCGTCTCCACCAGCAGGCCATTCTTGCGGTAGCCGCTGACGGTCATCCGCCGGGCTTCGCGCGCAATCACATGCTGGAACAGAAAGCCGGCGCCCAGCGCCAGCGGCAGCACCATCAGCGGTACCCAGACCAGGGCACCGCCGATGGCGGCGATCACGAGCATGAAGAAGATCGCGAAAGGGACATCGGCGAGCACGAAGAGGGTGGTCGAGGTGAGCATGGTACGCACGGTCTCGAGGCCCTTCGCCTGCGCGGCGAGCGAGCCGACGGTCGGCGGCCGCGCATCGAGTCTGGAATGCTGCAATCGGTCGAACAACCAGCGCGACAGTTCGCTGTCGATGGCCACGCCGGCCTGGTCGACGATCCAGGCGCGCACCTGCTTGAGGATCCATTCCAGCAACAGCGCCACGCCGACACCGACGGTCAGCACCCAGAGCGACTGATAGCCCTGGTTCGGGATCACCCGATCGTAGACCTGCATCGAGTAGAGCGAGACGCCGAGCCCGAGCAGGCTCACGACGGCCGTCGCACAGACGGCTTCGAGCAGCGTGCCGCGCCGCTTCCAGATGGCTGCGCTCACGACGGCCAGTGCGCCGGGGGTGCGGGCCGCATCCGCCCGCGAAACGATACGGACAAAACACGCCGCGGGCTCGGCCGGGTCGACGACGATGGCGCGGCCATCGAGTCGGTGCCCGGCGAGACGTCCGTCGGGACCGGGCGATGTGAGCAGACAGATCTCGCCGCCGGGCAGCCAGCACGCGAGCGGCAGGTCGCCAACCGCCGCCGACTGCACCGCCCGTGGCTCTCCCGCGAGACCTGCCAGCCGCCAGGCGGCGCTGAACCCGAGAGCGGGTGCAGCAGGGTCGATGCGCTCTACCGCCTGGCGGGCTGCGTCTCGCCGGGCACGCGCGATTCGCTGGCCGGACAAGCGGGCCGCTTCGGTGATGACGTCGCTCATGGTCGCCTCGCTTCAACGCCAACGGTGGCCATGCCATCGAGGCCACCCGTGAGTAGCCAGAGTGTCAGACCGGCGGTCCTTGCCTGGGCCCCGGCATCGACGAGCGCAAACTGCGATTGCGTGACTTCGCGCACCGCGTTGAGGACATCGATCCAGGTCTTCCGCCCGGCGACATATTGGCGAGCATAGGATTCCGAGACCGCCTGGCTCATGTCGACCGATTGCCGGACACCGTCGAGCCGTTCGAGGGCCGAACTGTACTGAACCCAGGTCGTTTCCACCTGCTCTCGAAGGGCACGCACGGCTTCCGCGCGCGCCTGCACCGCCTCATCGACCCGGCGCTGTGCGGCGGCCACGGCGGTGCCCGCGGACAGCCCTGCACCGGGCTGGGCGCGCAGCACGACCAGCGCGCGGTTTTCGGCCGCCGTACCGAACTGCTTTTCGAGCCGGAACGCCAGTTGCGGGTAGAGCACGGAGCGACGGGCATCGACCTCTGCGCCGGCTGCGAGCGCGATGCGGTCGAGGCGCTCCAGGGCAGGCGATCGCGCCACCGCATTGGCAAAGGCCGATTCCAGGGACAGGGGCAGCGGCCTCAGGCCTGGCGCCGGCTCGCCCACGGTGTTCACCGGCGCGCCGACCAGTTGCGACACCTGCACGCGGGCGGCCTGCAGCGCTTGCCTCACCAGCGACTGTTCCACGCGAGCCTGGGCCAGCCGGGCCAGTGCAAACTCGCGATCGGACGGCGGACTCACCTCCTGAGCCACTCGGCGACCGATGAGCCCAGCCAGCCTTTCGTGTTCGATCACCGCAATCTCTGCATGCACGAGCCGCTGCTGCTGGCGCACGACTTCGCCATAGGCATTCAGCAGGCGCAGCGCGATCGTCTCGCGCGACTCGGCGAGCGCCGATTGGGCGGCCTCCTCGCGGAAGCCGGCTGCACGGATGCCGGAGGTGATGCGGCCGCCCGTCCACAGCGGTTGCTCGACGGCGAGCAGGCTCGCAGACGAGCCTGTATCCCGGGTCGACGCCTCGACAGAGGGCGTCGGAAACCGCTGCCAGTCGGCACCTTCCCGGTCGGCACGACTGGCCTCGAGCGCCGCCTGGCGACCGGCGATCGTCGGATGCGAATCCAGCGCCTGCACGAGCAAACGCTGCAGGTCGTCGGCAGCGCAAACCCGGGCACCGCCAAGCAGAAGCATAAGGGCGATCGACAGTACAGCCCACGCAGGGCGCAGGAAGCAGCGGACAGTCCCCGCTTCCTTGCGCCCTCTCGGTGAAGCCTCAAGCCAACGACCAAGCGTACGGCAAGCTTTCAGAACAGACTGCCGTTGCTCAGCGCGAATGCCGTCGTGTCGTTGAGCGTCCAGTTCGCCGGGTTGCTGATCGACGCGACCAGCGCGGTGATGTCGGTCGCGCTGGTCGATGCCGTGTACTTCGCATTGTCTGCGTTGAAGCTCTGCGAAGTCGTGGCGATGCTCGTCGGAATATCACCCGCCGCCGCCCCGCCCACGTTGAGGCTCGCCAGCAGGCGGTCGATCGAGATCGCGCCCGCCCCACCGTCGAGCAGCCCGGCGATGCCGCCCTGGAAGGCGTAGATCGTCTCGCCGGAAGTCGACAGTCCACCGCCGGCTCCACGGACGGTCCCCTTGTCTGCCAGAGGATTCGTACCTGCCGTGGCGTCGGGCTGGATCGTGACAATGGTGCCAGCCGCATAGGCACGGTCTGCCGTCCACTGATACGCCGCTTCGCCGGATACCGGCATTCCGCTCGCCTCGACGAAGTTGCGGTCGGTGAAGCCGACCTGCGTGCCGGATACGACCGACTTGAGCAGGATGAAGGAGAACGCGTCGGTCGCATCCGCGTTGGCGGCGACGAAGCGCAGATCGCCAACACCCAGCTGTGTGGTCAGCACCTCCTCGTTCCGGAAGTTCAGGTTCTGGATACGGGTGTCCTGCGCAAGCGCCGTGTCAGCCTGGGTAAAGGCCGTCGCCGGCGTGGCATGGAACGCCTTCAGGTAGCTCGCCAGCGCATCCTGTTCGCCGAGCAGTTCGTTCTTGCTGGTCGCGACCAGGCTGAGCGGGCCCATCTCGACGACCGAGGTGGGGGAAGCGACGCCCTTGTGGATCTGGTCGGCCACCAGGAAGTAGTT